>NZ_PRLH01000002.1 GCF_003013815.1 Cyanothece sp. BG0011
AACAGCAAGTGGGAACGGCGGGGGAAGATAGCTTTGTGGTGGGCAATGCCACCGAATCATTCTACGATTCCTATGGACAACAAGATTATCTCGAAATCTCTGGGTTTGATGCTTCAATTGATAGGATTCAATTAAACGGAACTCAAGATGATTACGTTATCGGTGCATCTCCTTCGGGTAGTAATGATCAAGGCATCTTTCTCAAGGTTGCTGGTATGCAAGACGAATTAGTCGCGATCGTTAAAGATAGTAATAATTTGGATTTGAACAGTAACAATTTTGTCTTTGCTTAAGATGGGGTTGTTGTTATGAAGGGGTTAGGTACTGGGTAGATATTTCCCCTAACCCCTCTCTACTAATCAATTGGCAACGATGAAATAACAGCTAATATCGCCAACCCTGCATTAATTAAGTAAAAAATTCCGACAATTTGGGTTTCACACCAACCGCTTAATTCTAAATGATGATGCAAGGGTGCCATTTTTAACAGTCTTTTGCCAACGCCGTCAGGACCTTTTGTGGCTTTATAGTAACCGACTTGAGCAATCACTGAGAGAGATTCCACAAAGAAAATCCCACTCACCACAAATAAGGCCCACAGATTACCGCTTAAAATCCCAACCGCAGCTAAGGAACCCCCCAAGGCTAACGATCCGGTGTCCCCCATAAAGACATTGGCCGGGTTACGATTATGAAAGACAAATCCTAAACAACCCCCACTCATACAAGCACAAAATATTCCTAATGCTGGGGTGGTGGTAGCCACTAAAATTCCTAACCCCAGAAAGGCTAAAGCGGCGGTTCCCCCGGCTAACCCGTCTACCCCATCGGTGAGGTTGGTGGCGTTACTTTCGGCCACGAGAACAAATCCGGCTAACCCCCAAAATAAAACCCCTAACGGTAGAATTAAATTCCCCGGTAAGGCGACATCGGTAATGCTAGTGGGTTGAGTCAACGCCGTCCAAACACAAAAGGCAACCGCGATCGCAATTTGTAAGATTAATTTCATCCGGGGAGTGAGTCCCTTATTGGATTTTTGCCTTAAAATTTGCCAGTCATCTACCCAGCCAATCATCATATAAGCTAAGGTAACCACAGAAACAGCGATCGCCGCCGGGGCAAACTGTGACCCAATTAAAGCAATCATCACCACCACAGGGACAAAAAAAATTCCCCCCATGGTTGGGGTTCCTGCTTTGCTGAGATGGCTTTGGGGTCCGTCTTCTTGGATAATTTGACCAGCTTTTAACCGTCGCAAAAAAGGAACCACTGCTAATCCTATCAAGCCACTGATTACAGCAGAAACGCCTAAAGGAAGCAATAATATTTTACTAAAAGTGACTAATTCACCCAATAATTGAGCAAAACCCAAAGTAAGAAGTAATAATAACCCAGTTAGTAACCCTAACAAGTTGTTTCCTGAGGGTTTTTTTAGGGAAATTTCAGGAGAAACCTTTGCATCCACCACAGCCATTAAAGTACCATTACAAGCTTAACATCAACTATATGGGATGAAAGGGGAATGATGATATTTGTTCCCCTCTCGTCCTTGTTTAAGACCTAATCTTCGTCGTCTATACTGATATCGTCATCATCGTCATAGTTGTCATCTACGTCAATTAATTCAGAGATTTCTGCGTCTTCTTCTAGAGAGGGTTTCGTTTCTTCTTGTTCACGATAAATTAAGCGATTGGTGGCTTCTAACCAATTAATAATAGAAGAATCTCGCTTAACGGGAATGACCGCAGCCGGTTCGTACCGAGGTTCTTGGGAAATAGCTGGAGATAATTCGTCTTTAGACATAGAATTTAGAGTTAACAGGTTTCGTTACTATCCTATAATAACTTACCTTATAACATAGCCTATGGTTATTTTTCTCTTGTTTTCCCTCAAAGCAATCCTATAAATTAGCAGAATTTGACAATTTTTAAATAGTTAAACTGATCTTTTTGATAATTAAACTATTAATAATTGACTCCCTTTCAAAGGATGAAACTACTTAGTATCTTGTTTATCAAATAATTCTATTATAGAATAAAATATGACAAAAGTAAACTATCTAACCCTTAAGACAAAACTGTAGGAATCATTGATTAAATAATGCTATATCTCAAAGATGTTATGTATCATCCCCCTGCCACCGTTGACCCTATTTTGAAGGCGACTAATTTAGAATTAGGGTCTCAAGAATTAGGTCTAGTGGTCGGTCCAAGTGGTTCGGGAAAAACAACGTTATTAGAAATTTTAGCCGGGTTAGCTCAACAAACCAAAGGACGCATTTTTTGGCGAGACCAAGAATTAACTTTTTTAGAATTGCAACAACTTTGTGGTTTAGTTTTCCAGTTCCCTGAACGGCATTTTTGTGGCAGTAATATCCTAGAAGAATTGCGGTTAGGTCATCCAGAAATTACAACGGAAAATATTAGAAATGCCTTGGCGGAAGTGGGGTTACAAGATATTCCCCTTAATACTTCTCCCCATAGACTGAGTGGTGGACAACAAAGACGTTTAGCTTTAGCGGTTCAATTAATTCGTCAACCTAATTTATTATTATTAGATGAACCTACCGCCGGCTTAGATTGGTCAATGCGACTGCAATTAGCTAAACTTTTATCTAAATTAAAACAACATTGGACATTATTAATTGTTTCCCATGACCCTGATGAATTATTATCAATTGCTGATCGTTGTTGGCAAATCAATAAAGGAGAATTAGCTTCAGTTAATTAAATATTTTAAGGAACTATTTTCTAACCTCAATTTGACGAGAATTTTCTTTTAATTCAATCCATCCTAAGTCTTTTAAGCGATGGACTAAATTAGAAATCGTTACCCCTAATTCTTCAGCCATACCATACAGTTCTCGCCATTGTTTTAAATCACGATTCTGACCCATTTCTTGTAACTTAAAGCGAGGCATTAATAGGCAACTGGCGAAATATTGTGCCTGCCATTCAATGCCACTTAAGTTAACTTCGTTACGACATAATAAAGGCTCAACTTTAATCATTTTTGTGTCTTGTTTTAAACAGTTTTCAACCCTATTTTTGTCAATATGTAATACCCAATGTCCGATTTCATGGGCGATGGTAGATTCTCCAAACCCTCCCCTTAATTCGGGAATTAATTCATTAATTTCAATTAACTTTTCTAAGGGTAAAATTCTGGCAGCAATGACTCCTTTTTCATCATTAGGAATACTATCCCAAACCACGTCTAACCCCAAAAATTCAGCCACTCGACTAGCATCTAGGGGAAATTTTAACTTGTAGGTGGGTGTCTTTTCTATCTCCTGTAAAATTTTGATGGTTTCTGTCTCAATTCTTTTTTTAGGAATGAAACGAAATGGCTTAAATATCTGCATGGTTTACCCCTCCCCATCTTCTTGTATCGCTTGATTAAATATTTTTTCTGCAAATTTGGGATTTTCTTTCATTCTTCTGAACAAAGTGGGCATACTTTTATAGTGTTCCCGCAAAAAGTCCTCATTGTCTTCGGGAAGTTTCCCTGCTAAAAAAATTAACTCGTCTGCGTCTAAGTCTAGATAACCTGCTAAATCTCTAATAATGTCCTCTTTTGGGGAATATTTAGCCCTATCATTCTCTAACTTGGATAAGTAAGTAAAATCTATTTCTAGCTTCTGGGCTAACTCTCTTTGACTATATCCCTTCTTTTTGCGCCTTTGACGTATCACTTGACCAAAACTTTGACTCACGGTTTCTCCTGGGTAACTTTTTTCTCAATCACACTTGACTAAAAAATCAATATTAGTTTACCATAACAGTGTTGACTAAAAAATCAACTTATCGGAGAATTCTAGAAAGTCAAAGGAAACCTTATCAGAAAGGTTACCCAATTTTTGAGTATTTAACACCAGGAAAATTACAATTATGGCACAAGAAACCTTAACAGGGACTAAAGAACAAATTTTGTCTAATTTTACGCAATTCTTAGGCAAATATCATCAACAAGAATCCAGTGTTATCACCAAAGAAGAAGAATTAGAAAAAGAAAAAAACAAGCAATTATTAGAGAAAGCTGGCGAATATACCGTTAATAATATTGTTAACAGTATGGCCTCTCTACAATTAGATTTTGGACAAATTATTCAAGATTTATCCCAAAATTTAACAACAGAATCCACTAAATTAGATGAACTCAAAAAAGCCATTACCGTTAAACAAGAACAACTCGAAAAACTTCGTCAAGTCAGGTTAGTTGCGGATGCCCTTTATATTTTAAGACAGGAATATCAAGAGAAATCGAGACGATTGCAAGAACAGAGTAATCAACAGAAAGAAAGCTTAGAAAAAGAACAAGAAAAAACAAGACATACCTGGGAAAAAGAAGCCGAAGAATTTGCCGCAAGAATAGAAGAAGAAACCGAATTAATTAATAAGCAACGGCAACAAGAAGCAGCCAATTATCAATACGAAATCCAAAAATCTCGGAAAATAGAACAGGATGAATATGAAGAGAAAAAACGTCAGCAAGAAAGGGAGTTACAATTACTCAATTTAGCTGAAGAGAAAGATTGGCAAGAAAGAGAAAATAGATTAGCCCAAAACGCAGAAGAATTTGCCGCCAATCAGCAAAAAATAGAGGAATTAGAGGCAAAAATCAAAGAAGAGTATAATAAAGCAAAAGGAGAAGCTATTAAAGCTGCTGATAGAGAAGCCCAAGTTAAAATTGATTTACTTGAAAAAGAATGGGAATTAAATAAACAGGGCTATGAATTTAAGATCCAAGCTTTAGAAACAAAAATCACCCAAAATAACGAACAAATTTCAGAATTAAATACCCAACTACAAAATACAACTAATCAGGCGCAAAACTTAGCTTTAAGAGCATTTCAAGGCAATAACTAAACCAGCACAATCATTAAATAAAGAGGTCTCAACATGGCACAAAAAATCAATTCTAAAAACACAAAAGCCCAAATTTTAGAAGCTTACGAAGAACTAATACAAGAAAAATCAGCATTAGAAAGTCAAGTCAAACAACTAACAAAAACATCACCAGCAACTCCAACAGTTTTACCCAACCATCAATCGTCTAATTCTCCCAAGAAAAAAGTCATGACAACAGTAACCTCAGTCTCGGATAATAATATTACTTTGACCATTCAAAGTTTAGAAAAAGTTCAAAATAATTTTGGTAGTGCAGTAAGCCATTTATCAGAACAATTAATCGCTGAAGCTTCTCTGTTAGCAGAACTTAATAAAATTGCCACAGAAGAGTTAGCAGAATTAGAAGAATTACATAATATTGAAACCATTGAAGACGAAACCTTATCTAACTTAATTGAAGAGTACGAAACCACTGCCAAAACCAATGAAGAAGAACTCAATAAACAACAAGAAAACTTAGCTAAAGAATTCGAGGAATTACAAAAAAATTGGCACAAAGAAAAACAAAATCATAATCGAGAAGTTCGAGAAAGAGAACAAGAATATTTGACTAATAAGAAACGAGATGAGGAAGAATATATTTATAATTTAGAATTAGAAAGACAACTAGATGAAGAACAATATCAAGCAGAAAAACAAGCTTTATATCAAGAATTAAAAGAGGCTAGAGAAACCCAAGAAAAACAATGGCAAGAAAGGGAAAAAAGTATTAGTCAACAAGAAAAAGAACAAGAAGAAACTAAAGCTAAACTTGAACAATTACAAGAAGAATTAGAACAGAAAATTAAACAAGCTAAAGAAGAAGGAAAAGGTATTGGAACCTATCAAGCTAAAATTAAATCTGATTTACGTAGTAAAGAAATTGAAGGAGAAAAGCATAATTATCAACTAAGAATTGCTGCTTTAGAAGAAACGATAAATAATCAAGACATTCGTCAGCAAAAACTCTCTCAACAGTTAGAAGCATCCCTCAAACAGGTTCAAGATTTAGCGGTTAAAGCCATTGAAGGAACCTCAAATCGAAATTCCTTTGAAGCGATGAAAGAAATTGCCATCGAACAAGCAAAAAATCAACAAAAGAGTAAATAAAAAGACAGTTATCAGTGAATAGTGACCAGTTACTACTATTCATTGATAACTCAACTCTTTTATTAATTAAACAGCGAAACCTGGTTGTAACTGTTCAAAAGAACCGACATAATTAGGGGTGTCTTTAAAGGGTGATTGTGGTGAAGTGGGTTTAATGGTTTGGGGTGTTAAGTGAGTTCCGATAACCTTAGTTTCGCTAAATTTGGCGTTAGTAAAATCAGCATCTTCAATAATAGCATTGGTTAAATCAGCCCCTTCTAAATCAGCCCCTCTTAAATTAGCCCCTTGAAGATTAGCCCCTCGTAAATTGGTATAATTTAGCTTAGCTCCTTTAAAATTAGCCCCTTGTAATTTAGCCCCTTGAAGATTACTATGGGTAAGTCGGCATTTTTCAAAATTGATTTCTTCTAAATCGGCGTAACTTAAATCAACATCCTTGATAAAGGTATGACTTAAATTAGCCCCAAAAAAGGAAGTTTCTTGTAAATTAGCACAACTTAAACGGGCTTGTGAAAGATTAGCCCAATTAAAATTGACTCCTGTTAAATTAGCTTCTCTGAGGTTAATGTTCTGAAGATTAGCCCCGCAACAATTCGCGTCAGATAAATCAGCTGCCCGTAAATTACTATGGGATAAATTCGCCCCACTTAACTTGGCTTTGACTAAAATAGATTTGACCATGAAAGCCCCTGTTAAATTGGCTTTGGTTAAATCCGTTTCAATCAGTTGAGATTGACTCATTTTCGCATAGGACAAATCTGCCCAGTTTAAACTGACTTGACTTAAATTCGATTTCGTTAAAAATCCGCGACTCAGGTTAATCCCCATTAAATTTGAGCGAGTTAAATCCACAGAAATTAACATAACTCCTGATAAATCAACTCCCCTGAGATCCAGTTCTCGAAATTGTCGATGACCTTGTTCATATTGTCGCAGTAGGTGACTAATATTCATAGTAGGATTAGACACACTCAAAGATGGTAGCTAAAGTAAGTTGCAGTAAACTCAATTATTTTCTAGTTCATATCAACTAGCTCGTATCTCAATCAGAGATTAACTAATCTACTGCTATCAATTATTCTGGTATAACAGAATAAAAGTGTTCATGTATTTTATTTTACTCCCAAGAAAACGGGATTAGTGCCATCAATTCCAATTTGTTAAAAAACTTATTTGTTATTTAATTTTACTCACATTATTTTGTAAAGTATTTTATCTCATCCTCCGTATTAATATCTAAGTTTTAAATAATGTCTATTTTATTACTGAAACATTACTAAAATTTTTTCCCTGTTCTCACTGTTGGCAGAGGTATTTTCCCTGAGACTCTCTCATCATTAAATGATCATCTTGGGTGAAAATAATTTAATCTGAACTAGGGACCAGGGAATAAATTTGACCATCCATAAGAATGCGAGTAATTCCTTTCGCTTGTAAATAGTCACAAGTTTTGTAAAGAAGACGGCCATCAGGAACCTTAATCACTCGCTGGGAACGATTAGAGAAACGACGGGCGACCCGATGATTATCAAAAATCGGTAACGTTTTTTGTTGTACCTCATCCACAGGAATTTGACCGAGATGGGCGAATTCTTTCAACGGTTTAGCAATTAATTCGGCCGAGCGATCGATAACCAGATAACAAGTTTTGGGGAAAGTTGCGGCCGATAAAGGAAGAACTTGGACATCGTCAGGTGTGGATAAAGAGTCGTTGTAGTCTTGTTCTTCGTCTCCCTCATCCTCATCCTCTTCATCGTCCCAGTCGTCGTCACTGTCTTCTAACTCTTCTCCTAACATTTCTCCGACGGTCACCACATTGAGGTCTTCTAAATCCTCTGTGTCCTCATCTTCCTCTTGAGAAACCAAGATCGGCGCTTCTTTTTTAACCACTGGTTTCGGTTTTGAGGAGGGTTCTGGGGATGGAGTTTGAGCAGGAGAATCAGACTTTGTTGTTTGCTCGGTGATAGCCTCTGAAACCGAAGCCGGTTCTTGTGAAGGAACTTCTTCACTAACTTTAAGAATCGGTTTTGCTTGCTTGGGGGTCGATTCTTCTTCGGCAGTCCCTTGAGTTTTATTGGTTCTAGCTAGACGTTTTTGTTGAATTAAATCTTCATACTCCACATCCGAGAGCGTATTTTTCAAAAAACGACTAATGGTAGAACTACTGACCCCGTAACGGTCAGCTAAGGTAGATGTAGTTTCTGGGGTTTGACGATAAAGATTAAGAATTTCTTGTTTGTCGTCGTCGGTTAATTTCTTGGGACTCATGGGATTATACCTACCTTTTTGGCAGTTCGACTCTACCTTAACACCTCAGAAGCATCTGTTAAAATTATCCCCAGTAACCTAGGGTTAAACTGATTCTCAACAGGTGGCTAGGATATCAGGATTTAATGGATTGCCTGATCTAGTGTATCGTTAACCGCTAGGTTTCATCCCTTCTTAGTATCAAAAACTTAACGATTATGGCAATGGCAAAGGGGAAACCCGCTCTATTAGTGTTAGCTGACGGAACAACTTTTGAAGGGTTATCCTTCGGGGCGAAAGGAACCACCGTGGGAGAGGTCGTATTTAATACAGGAATGACAGGATATCAAGAAGTTTTGACCGATCCTAGTTATTGTGGACAAATTGTAACATTTACCTATCCTGAGTTGGGCAATACAGGGGTTAACCCTGATGACGAAGAATCAGAAAAACCTCAAGTTAAAGGGGTGATCGCCCGTAACATAACTTATCGTCCCAGTAATTGGCGATCAACTGAATCTTTACCGGATTATCTCATTCGTCATAAAATTGTCGGTATCTACGGCATTGATACTCGGTCTCTAACCCGTAAAATTCGTTCTGTAGGGGCGATGAATGGAATTATCTCTACAGAAATCTTGGATAAAAGCGAGTTATTGCGTCAAGTTCAATCAGCTCCTTCGATGGCGGGGTTAAATTTAGTCAAGGAAGTCACTACTAAAGAGATTTATGAGTGGTCCACTCCGACAGAGGGACACTGGGAATTTAAGGCTAAAAATGGAGAAGGTTCCTCAGAGTCATTAACAGTGGTAGCCATTGATTTTGGTGTAAAACGCAACATTTTACGACGGTTGGCTAGTTACGGTTGTAAAATTATCGTAGTTCCTGCTGATACCCCTCCTGAAGAGATTTTAAAATACAATCCTGATGGTATTTTCTTATCTAATGGACCAGGTGACCCTTCAGCCGTTACAGAGGGTGTGACGACGGTTAAAGCCTTAATTGAACAAGGAAAACCCACCTTTGGCATTTGTATGGGCCACCAAATTTTAGGGCTATCCCTAGGGGCTGAAACCTTTAAGTTAAAATTTGGTCATCGGGGATTAAATCAACCTTGTGGACTGCAACAAAAGGTAGAAATTACCAGTCAAAATCATGGGTTTGCCGTAACGGAAAAATCCTTAGATGCTGAGGTAGAAATTACTCATCTGAATTTAAATGATCGCACAGTGGCCGGGTTATCCCATAAAACCTTACCTTTCTTCTCCGTACAATACCATCCCGAAGCCAGTCCCGGTCCCCATGATGCAGACTACTTATTTGAGAAGTTTGTGACAATGATGAAAGAGAATAAAGGAAAATGATCTAATCCCCCCAAACCCCCCTTTTATAAGGGGGGTTGATAGTTGTAACTGTTTAATTCCCTGTTCCCTTAAATAATGAGTGAAACCCTTGCCTTAACAGTTCGGATGTGCAATGAACTGTTAACCAGCTTATGTCAATTGTTAGCCCTCTTTGTCATTTTTATTGGCATTATGAGGGCGTTGATTATTTTCCTCAAAGATTTATTGTTTAAACCCCAAACAACAGAAGCGTTTCAACGCAGTCGTTTAGCAATGGGTTATTCTTTTTCTTTGGGGTTAAGCTTTTTGGTGGGGGCAAGTATTTTGAAGACGATGATTTCTAGTCGTTGGGATGATCTGGCCAGATTAATTCTTATTATTGCCGTACGAACAATTCTTAATTATCTCCTCACACAAACCATCGCTTCTTCTGATCAAAAAGAATCCCTTTCACTCTCGAATAATAACAACAACTCATAAAAAAGCTACCAAGATCAAAGATACAGCAACTTCATAAAAAGTAATCGAACGATAGGTGCAAAGTCCTGGTAATTTTTTCATGTTTTTACTTCTATTTGGGTCAATCATTCACTCTTGTTTAAAAAGAAAAAGAGGAGAGGTGATATTAGAAGTCAAAAGTCAAAAGTCAAACTAGCTTTGTGTTTAGATTTAACAAAAAGTGACTTTACCTAACTACGCTTCGACTATGATATTAATATCACCAACGCCAACTCCTCCTTCAAAACAATGACCCCTCACACCTAGTCATCTGTTTAAAAAAACGCTTTGCAAAAAACAGATTATAGATGTTGGACAAAGGCAGTAGGTTGATGTTTGTTTGTGACTGCGTTTTGCCTTTGATCTTAGTTTAACTGGTTAATATTAATACTTCAGTCCCAGAAAAAAGAGAATTTTTTGAATTAATGAGTAGAAAATTATCTTAATAAAGTAGAAAATTAGGGAAATAAAGGGAAATTTTAATATCCATTAATTTAATTATACATAATGTCTGTATAAAAAGATACTGTAAGGTTAAACAATAAGTTGTCATTTGACAACCAATTAAGATCAATATTATAATTTTATACAACATGGCAAAAAAACACCCTAACAAAGATATAAGGGCTGCTTTAGAGTACGCAGAGCAAAAAGGCTGGCGAATAATTGAAGGTGGTTCTCATGGGATCTCAATCTATTTGGCATTTAGCAGATATTTTGACTTGGTTAGTTGAAAATAAAGATTATCAGATTGAAGAATCGTTGATAGAAATCGCTCAAACGACTAGGCATTTGAATCTAGCTAAACAAATTAATAAACTTTCTCCCAACTGGTCAGAAAAATTCAAAACTTTGGTGGGTTATCAATAAAAAAAGTTACTATAATTTAACTGTAGAATTTTTCTCTAAACTCATGAAAAGCGATCGCAGTTTTAAATCGTGGGTTACGCCCTTTTTTAACCAAATGGCATCCTCTCTTACAAGTTTGGGAAGCAAAACGCCCTCTTGAGGTTAGTCTGTTAGTATATGAAAAGCAATGGGATCAAGAACCTCAATTACGTCAGGAATTAGAGCATCTGAGACAGGATCTCTATCAATATGCCCTCGCTTTGGCCGACATTGCTGGTATTGAAACATCGATAAAAGGAGACATTGACGGATGAGCTCGGGTTTTGAGTTTGATGTGTTTCTCGCTCATAATAGTTTAGATAAGCCCCAAGTGCGGAAAATTTCGGCAAAACTGAGGGAACGAGGTTTAAAACCTTGGTTAGATGAGGAACAAATTCCGCCAGGGAAAGCGTTTCAGGATGAAATTCAAAAAGCCATCCCTCAGATTAAATCAGCAGTGATTATTATCGGTTCTCAAGGGTTAGGAAATTGGCAAAAATTGGAACTAAAAACCCTCATTAGTCAGTTTGTTAATCGGAATACTTCAGTAATTCCAGTTTTGTTGGTGGGAGTGAATCAGATTCCTGATAATTTACGCTTTCTCAAAGAATTTCATTGGGTTAAATTTGAACAAGAAGATGATAGTCGGGCTTTTTATAACCTAGAGTGGGGTATTACAGGGGTTAAACCGCCCTCAAACACCAAAACCGTCACCTTAAGCGCAGAAGAATGGTTGAACAGTGGTTATAACAAAGACGAATCAGGTGATTATCAAGGGGCGATCGCTGACTACAATCAAGCGATTAAACTCAACCCTGACTATGCTCTTGCTTACAATAATCGCGGTTTAGCCAAGAAAAGGTTAGGAGACAAACAAGGGGCGATATCTGACTACAATCAAGCAGCACAACTTTACTTACAACAAAATAAAATGGATGACTATTCAGATGCGCTTAACCGAGCGAAAAAATTAGAAAATAAAGGATTTTTTGGAGGATTATTCGGATGAAATTAAATATTCTCTCTTTTATCATATTCCCGCCTCCAGTATCAGGATTTTGTAGGATGGTAGGATTTGCAGGATAGGATGATGAGATGAGATGATAAAATTTATTAGATTAATTACATTCATCTTTCCTAGAAAGTTTAAAAGAAAAAAATCCTGAAAATCCCCCAATCCTGTACAATCCTGATACTGACCATTAGTAAGCTATCTACACTAAACCATCACGTCAATAATAAATACATGAAACTGGAAGATATAACTTATAAAGTAATCGGTTGCTCGATGAAAGTTCATAACACATTAGGCAATGGATTTCCAGAGGTGATTTATCAGAGATGTTTAGCGATTGAACTACAAAAAGCAGGCTTAACATTTGAGAGAGAAAAAGAACAGCCTATCTATTATGAAGGCATCCATGTGGGAACAAGACGGGCTGATTTTGTTGTAGAAAATAAAATTATAGTTGAACTTAAAGCTGTCATTAATTTAGAAAATGTCCATCTTGCTCAAGCTAAAAATTATGTGGTTGCTTATGATTTTTCGGTGGGATTATTAATTAATTTTGGAGCAATCAGTTTACAGTATAAAAAAATATTCAATCCTAACTATCATCAGAAAACAAAATAAGGTGTTTCTTGGGTTTCCTCTTCTCAATCCAACCTATGACTTAAATGTCCTAAATAAATTAAATGGATTATTAAGAAGATTTATAAAATAAGGCTTTTTTTCTATAGCTTGCTATAATAGAAATACTATGAAAAATTAAGATTATTATTAGTCATGATAGTTAATTCATCATCATTATTATTAAAAGAAATTGCCGAGAAAACCTTTCAAGCAGCGAGAAAATTAGGGGGACTTTCAACCAGCGATCGCAACCAAGCTATAGAAGCGATCGCACAAGCTTTAGAAACTGCGTCAGAAGATATTATAAAAGCCAATCAACTAGATTGTGAATTAGCAGAAAAAGAAGGGATTTCTAAGCCTTTATATAACCGTCTAAAATTAGGAAAAACTAAACTTGAAGCTACCATAAAAGGGGTAAGAGATGTCATTGATTTACCTGATCCCGTGGGTCATATTTCCATTCATAGAGAATTAGATGAAGGTTTAATCTTAAAACGGGTTAGTTGTCCTTTGGGGGTGTTAGGCATCATTTTTGAAGCCCGTCCAGAAGCCTTAATTCAGATTACCAGCTTAGCTATCAAATCGGGTAATGGAGTTATTTTAAAAGGGGGAAAAGAAGCCTTAAATTCTTGTCAAATTTTAGTTAAAGTGATTCGAGAGGCTTTAAGTAAAACTCAAGTAAGTCCTGATGCAGTACAGTTATTAACCACCCGTGAAGAAATTAGAAATCTGTTAGATTTAGATGAATATATTGATTTGATTATCCCTAGAGGTTCCAATGAATTTGTGAGATTTATTCAACAAAACACTAATATTCCTGTTTTAGGCCATGCGGATGGAATTTGTCACTTATATATTGATCAAAAAGCTGATTTAGAAACAGCAATTTCTATAACAGTTGATTCAAAAACGCAATATCCTGCTGCTTGTAATGCTATCGAAACGTTATTAATTCATCAAGCTATTGCTGCTGAATTTTTACCGAAAATAGCTGAGGCTTTAACTTCACAACAAGTTAAATTAAAAGGGGATAAATTAACTCAAAATTATCTCAATATTGAACCAGCAACGGAAGAAGACTGGAAAACAGAATACAGTGATTTAATCTTATCCATTAAGATTGTAGATTCTTTAGAAGCAGCCATTAATCATATTAATACCTATGGTTCAAAACACACCGATGCTATTATTACAGAAGATAAAAATAGGGCAGAAACATTCATGAATCAAGTCGATGCTGCTGGGGTGTATCATAATTGTTCAACCAGGTTTGCAGACGGGTTTCGTTATGGGTTTGGGGCAGAAGTTGGCATTAGTACCCAGAAAATGCCGCCTAGAGGTCCTGTAGGGTTAGAAGGGTTAGTTACCTATAAATATCAAGTGACAGGAAAGGGTCACATTGCAGCTACCTATTCAGGTGAGAATGCAAAAGGGTTTACTCATAAAGAGGTATAACCTTCTTCTTTGATGGTTTGTCTTATAATATAGGAGAAAATACTAATAAATTGAAAAAGATAAGATTATGGAAATATTAATTTCTTTGCTCATTACCGCTATCAGTTTATTGATTATTGCACAACTCCCCATAGGGGTAGAAGTGGATAGTTTTTGGAAAGCTTTAGTGGCTGCCATTGTTTTTGGTATTCTCAATGCTTTAGTTAAACCGATTCTGATTTTTCTTAGCATTCCTTTAACTATATTAACATTAGGTTTATTTTTGTTAATTGTTAATGCCATTGTATTTGGTTTAGCGGCTGCTTTAGTAACTGGTTTTCGCTTACGCTATGGTTTCTGGAGTGCGCTTTTTGGGTCAATTTGTCTGAGTTTTATTAATGGTATTTTATCAAATTTTGTAGGATAAGAATTCTCAAAAAAGTTTGAATCAGAGACGCTATGAATAGCGTCTCTGTGAATCTTATAAGATAAATAATTAAAAGCTAATGGATGACTATAATCAAATTAATTTAACAATTGATTGGAATCAATTAATTATAGATTATCAAAAAAAATATTCTAATTACAGAGTTGCAGAAAAGAAAAAAAGTTATCAATTATTTCCTCAAGGAACCCCTCAAATTCCAGCATCTATAAAATTACGAGACTATCAACAAGAAGCGGTTATTAACTGGTTTAAAAACAAAGGAAGAGGAACCTTAAAAATGGCTACAGGAAGCGGAAAAACCATTACTGCTTTAGCCATTGCTACAGAATTATATGAAAAAATTAAACTACAAGTTTTGATAGTCGTTTGTCCCTATCGTCATTTAGTGATTCAGTGGGAAAGAGAATGTAGAAAATTTAATCTTAATCCTATTTTAGCGTTTGAAAGGGTTGATAATTGGCAAAGTCAACTATCGACAGAACTATACAATATACAATGTCAACAAAAGCCTTTTTTAACCATTATTACCACTAATTCTACTTTAATTAATCAAGGATTTCAATCACAAGTTAAATTTTTTCCTGAGAAAACCTTAATTATTGGTGATGAGGCACATCATTTAGGGTCCCCTC
Source organism: Cyanothece sp. BG0011 (assembly GCF_003013815.1). GTDB lineage: Bacteria > Cyanobacteriota > Cyanobacteriia > Cyanobacteriales > Microcystaceae > Crocosphaera. The sequence goes on from NZ_PRLH01000002.1 coordinate 15,123, forward strand.
GTTTAGAGAGTCGTTTACCCCGAAATATTGGCTTAAGATTAGCGTTGTCAGCTACCCCAGAACGCTATTTTGATGAAGAAGGGACTGACGCTTTATTAACCTATTTTGGAGATATCATCAAACCAGAATTTACCTTAGCTGATGCCATTAAAAAACAGGCATTAGTGCCTTATTTATACTATCCGATTTTTGTTAATTTAACAGAATCAGAAGCCTTTACCTATGCTAAATTAACTCAGCGTATTGGTTGGGCATTAGGAAAAAATGATAATATTAAAAACAACGATAATTTGACTTCCTTATTAATTCAGCGATCGCGTTTAATTGGAACGGCAGAAAACAAGCTCAACGCTTTAAGAGAATTGATGGAAACTCGTTTAGAAACGAAATATACCCTGTTTTACTGTGGGGATGGCTATTTAGAAAACGAACCCAAAAATTATCAAAAACAAATCGCAGCCGTGACTCGTATTTTAGGCAGAGAATTAGGCTATCGAGTGAATACTTATACCGCCGAAAATACCTTAGAAGAACGCAAAAAAATCCGAGAACAATTACAAAAAGGAGACTTACAAGGTGTCGTTTCCATTCGTTGTTTAGATGAAGGAATTGATATTCCAGAAATTGAACAGGCCGTAATTTTAGCCAGTAGTGGAAACCCTCACCAATTTATTCAAAGAAGAGGTAGAGTCTTACGACCTTATCCCCATAAAAAACAAGCCATAATTTATGATATGATAGTGATGCCTCCTAATTTAGACCGAGAAACCTGGGAAGTGGAAAGGAACTTATTAAGAAAAGAGTTAAAACGATTTATAGAATTTGGCAAAATTGCTAAAAATGCAGAAGAAGTGAAAGAAAAATTCTTATCAATTCAAGAACAATATGCTCTCTAAATAAGGTAAAATAAAATAAAGATAGTTATTAAAAATAGTCTTATGGCAGGACATAGTAAATGGGCAAATATTAAACGCCAAAAAGAAAGAGTAGACGCGAAAAAAGGAAAAACCTTTGCTCAATTATCCCGTGCCATTATTGTGGCCGCTAAACATGGTATTCCTGATCCGGCCGGGAACTTTCAACTACGAACCGCCATCGAAAAAGCAAAAGCCGCCGGCATCCCTAATGATAATATTGAACGGGCGATCGCCAAAGGTGCCGGAACCTACGAAAACGATGACACCATCTATGAAGAAATTCGCTACGAAGGTTATGGCGTTGGAGGGATTGCCATTCTCATAGAAGCCTTTACCGATAACAGAAATCGTACGGCTGCCGACTTACGATCTGCCTTTAATAAAAATGGCGGTAACTTAGGGGAAACCGGCTGTGTGAGTTGGATGTTTGAACAAAAAGGTGTGGTGAGAATAGAAGGTAACATCGATGAAAATGCTTTGTTAGAAGCTTCAATGGAAGGAGAAGCCGACAGTTATGAATTATATGAAGAAGGAAACGAACAAGCAGCAGAAGTGTTTACAGAGATGACTAACTTAGATACCTTAAGTCAGACATTGAACGATCAAAACTTTAACGTCACAGAAGTTGAATTAAGATGGATTCCTAATAATTTAATTTACATTGAAGATGATGAGCAAGCCAAATCCATTATTAAATTAATCGAAGCCTTAGAATCCTTAGATGACGTACAGAATGTAACGGCTAACTTTGAAATGGCCGATGAATTGATGTTATTAGGGCTAGAAAATTAAAAAAAGAGGGAAATTTCCATAATGAAAATTTCCCCACTCTCTTGAATTAAGCATTAATGAAAAATAGCTTAAGATTCCGTTTCCTCACGGGTTTGGATGTATAAAATAAGTAGGAATACGGTGGGAACGAGAACAAAAAGAATAGTCGCAATAAAGCCAAGATCGTTAACTTCCATAGGTAATAAGCCTCTATGTTATCAAATGAAAACAACAACTCTTAGAATATCATTACAACGGTCAATGACGGCAATGCGTCCTATCTATTATTTCGGCTTAGTAACCACCTTGACAGGGCCATTGACAATCGTTTGACAAGCAAGACGGTAATTATCTGGCTTTTTCTTGAGAACTCGTTTTTCAAAATCAGTACGGGGCGATAGATTCTCCATCCCTTCGGCAATTTCGACAATACAGGTTCCACACTGCCCATAACCACCGCAATTCATCAATTTACCTTTCAAGGTATAAATATCAACTTTATTTTGTAAAGCTTTCTCCCGTAGGTTAGCCCCTTGTGCTGACACAACCTCTTTATTTTCCTTAACAAAATTGATAGTCATCTGCCCTCCTTGCATTATGCCGATAGTATAGAACAACCATTACTTATAATGTTAAGAAATTATAAGTAATTTAACCAACCGATTCAATAGTTGATCTTGACCATAAGAAAGAAAAATAATCAACGGTTGGGTTTACCTCGTCTCAAACAGACGGTCATCCGGGTAGTTACTCACCGCCCGTTGCAAAGCATTAAGAGATTGATTGTATTGAATGATAGCTTGTAGAAAATTACCCCGTGCTTGGGATAAGTCTCGTTGAGCATTAATAACGTCTGTTTGAGTACCGACCCCTGCCTGGAAGCGCAATCTTGCCAGTCTGAGGGCTTCCTCACGAGTGGCTACATTTTGTCGGGTACTGCTAATATTTTCGCGATTCGCAATCAGTTGGTAGTAAGCATCTTCCACCTCAAAACGAATTTGATTACGGGCATCAGCAAATTGAATATTCGCTTGATCCATACGACGTTCTGCAGCCCTCGCACCAGCAAACGCCCGTCCTCCATCGAATAATCGCCAGGTTAAACGGGTTTCAAACCGATAGTTAACCAATGCACCCAAAGAATTATCTAAGTCATCATCAAACCCATATTGAGCCAGAAAATCTAAGCGAGGAATAATACCGTCTTGACCCCCCATAGCAATACGACGATCCTGTTGAGCAATTTCTCTTTGGACTAACTGTTGTTCTAACTCCGCACGATTTTTATAAGCTCTAACAATGGTTTCTTCGAGGGAGAGGGACCAGTTTCCTGATTCTGTAATTTCATCAGCGGCCACTAATTGAACGTGCTGGCCGACACTGAGGGTTTCTGCTAACCTGCGCCTGGCGATTCGTTGTTGAGCGATCGCTCGGGTTAATTCTTCGTTGGCTGCTGCCAAATCTCCTTCGGCCCGTAGCACATCAAATCGAGTGCCTAACCCTGCTTGTTCTAAGAGTTGGGCATCTCGTAGGGTTTGGGAGGCATTTTCTACGTCTGCTTGAGCGATCGCTACTTGGGCATCGGCATTTTGCAAGAGATAATAGTTATCTGTCGCTTCAAAGCGTACCTGTTCAGAAACTCGTTCTAACTCTAATTGGCGAGAGCGAATTTCCCGTTCGGCTCTTTTGATCTGAGCATCTCGTTCCCCACCAGTATAGATATTGTATTGTAGAACAGCATTAAAAATCCCTGTTGTTTGTCTTGATCTAGCGACTGATTCTATAATCCCTTGAGCAAAGTCTCCGGTCTGCCGTTCGGTAAAATCACGGTTTAGTGAAGAGTCTATTTGTAAACTAGGGTAAAGGGCTGCCCTTTGCTCTACTAAAAGAGCTTTAGATTCTTCGACGGCAATACGGGCTTCTTGTAATTCTCGGTTATTTTGTAGGGCAAAAGCAATGACTTCTTCTAAGGTGACAGGTTGGTTGATGGTTGTTTCTACATTCTCTGGTTTAGTAGGAAACAACAGGGGATTTCCATTGGGGTTAAGATTATTGGGGGGTAATTGTTCGAGGATTGTTTCTGAATAAGCGTCAGAGGATTCGAGACTGGGAGGGGTTGTCGTCTGGGAGAGGATTCTGGGAGCAGAGGTTTGCCTTTTTTTGACAACAGTCGCGCTCTTTTTCTTTGTTTTCGATGAGTCTGAGGACTCTTTCATCTGTTTGATATCACTCACACGGGGTTGGGATTTTAGGGAGTTGTCCGAGGGTAACAGTAATTTAGCCGCTTCAGATTTCCCTGGCCCGGAAGATACGGTTTGTGCCATTAACTCTGTATTCAAAGATAATGTGGACAACAAACCCACACTCACACACACACAATAACGTAGAACAAACATAATGTTTATCAAAGATTCTAGTTAAACAATTAAATGATAATAGAAATGAAACAATGATAGTTGATTGGGGAACAGGTAAAAATTGAGAGCATCATCAATTTGTGTCAACTTCATAATTGACTTCATCTCGATTTAATTATGTTAGCATTTGATCGGACTAGCTTTCAGCTTACCTTACCTTTTTTCAGGCTGTATATCTTGTTTAATATTGATGGATTCTAGTTGATAGTTATCCGAAGTGATAATTTCAGTTTTAGGTAACTCGATCCTAGAATTAGAGAGAGAAGACATAGACTGGTTGATAGACATATCTTGACTGGTGATGATTTCTTTTTTCGATATTGTTTCTTCTGGCTGACTATTCTCAGTAATATTCGGTTCAGATCCCGATATTTCTGATTGTATATTGTCTATTTGCTTGGGAAATGTTTCTCCCCCATTATCTGATGGAGTGGTTTCTGAAGAATCAGTTTGAGATAATAACTGTTCTGGTTTTATCTGTTTGTCTTCTATTTTGTCTTCTGTTAAAGAACTAAAATCAGATGAGACTTCTTCTGCTTTCACCCCTTCACCATTACTATTTTTTTCTTCTTTTTCTTCTTTTTCTTCTTTTTTTTCCTTGGTTGAAGAACTAATATTCAGTGAGGCATTTTCTGGTTTAACCTCTTCATTATTGCTACTTTTTCCCTCTTTTTCTTCTGAGTTTTCCTTGTTTAGAGAACTGATATTAGGGGACTCGTTTTGTGGGCTTACTTCTTCTGGGTTGACCGTTTCTGGTTGGATATCGGTTTGTTTTTCCGTGGATTCCTGGTTAGCTATTTCCTTATCATGTTTCGTCTCATCTTCTAATGGATTGACACTCTCCTCTCCCGGAACATCCCATAAAAGATTTTTTCTAATTAAACCGTTGATTTTATTTTGTTCTTCGGCGGTTAATTCTCCAGGTTCTCCTGTTAATTCTTTATAAATTTTAATATATTCGGCGGCTGACTGATACCAACTAAAATCTTGGTTCATACACCGTTGTTGAAGTTTTTTCCAATCTGCTTTAAAGCGGAATCCTTCCCAGGCCCGAATCATGCACACCAATAAATCTAAGGGTTCATAATGCTCAAAACAATAACCGGTTCCTTCTTGGTGAATCGGATCATAAAAAGTAACCGTATCCCCTAATCCCCCTGTGCGTCGAACAATAGGAACACAACCGTAACGCATAGCAAACAATTGACTAATACCACAGGGTTCAAACCGAGAGGGCATCAAAAACACATCCGAGCCGGCAAAAATACGTCGGGATAAAACATCATTGTAGAGAATTTGTACGGATACACGGCCAGGATAACGGGCCGATAACTGCCATAACTGATTTTCGTAATAATGATCTCCACTCCCCAAAACAATCAATTGAGAATCCGTATGGGCCATAAACCGGTCTAAGACTTGAAGGATTAAATCAATCCCTTTTTGTTCAACTAAACGGGTGACCATACCCATTAAAAAGGCATCTTTATTAATTTCTAGCCCAGTTTCTTCTTGGAGACCAATTTTGTTCGCAATCCGTTTTTCGAGGGTGTAGGGGGTAAACGTTTCATAGATTAACTGATCCTTGGCAGGGTTATAGACTTCCATATCAATGCCATTGAGAATCCCCACCAAGTTTTGATTCACATAAGATAACAATCCATCGAGTCTTTCTCCGTAGGCCGGGGTTTGAATCTGTTGAGCATAGGTAGGAGAAACAGTGGTAATGCGTCCCGCAAATTTGATCCCTGCGGCCATAGCATTATCTCCATCCATATACCAGGGACACCAGGTATGATGTTCGATAAAGCCGCGACCGGGTCCTTGATAGGCTAAATTGTGGATAGTAAAAACAGTGGTAATATCAGGGGTTTCGTGCATCCACACTGGAATCATGCCGGTATGCCAGTCGTGACAATGGATGACGTTGGGTTTCCAACAATTCCAAGCAAATTCTGCGGCTGCGTTGGAAAAGAAGGTAAACCGCCAATATTCATCGTCTCCGTAAATTCGACGAGGGGCAAAACTATGATGTTTTAATAAGTAAAGGGGAACATCGCTTTTAGGAAGGGTGGTTTGATAGACCGAAAACTCCTGAGACATGGCATTAGATTGCCAGATCGGTTCTGAGGGAATTTCTATTTTATCGTCGAGAAATCCATAATAAGGCATGAGAATCCGTACATCATAGCCTAATTGATGTAAAACTTTCGGTAATGCTCCGATAACGTCTCCCATTCCGCCCGCTTTGGCTAATGGAGCCACTTCTGCCCTACAAATAAAATTCGCATTCTTAACTCTGTGTTCCCTTGTTTGCCACTTTATGATTTTGACATACTCTACCGTTAAATTGGAGATTATCATAGAGGTTTTGCTAGAACTTTTTTCTCTATTCGGCTGATAGATGAGTGGTGCTTTTATCATCATTTCAGCAAAATAGTTCACTTGTCTCTTTCACATTTGGTGTCTTGTGCTTAATATTGTAGACCCAAACGCTATATATAGAGCATGGCTAGGAAAGGGGTGATTAACCTCAAACCCTTTTGATAGTCACAGATTGCCTTGTGTTATGGCGTTTGTGGGAATTCAATTGTCGGGAGAACAAATCATGAACCCTCATCAAGAATGGTTAAATAGTTGCGTTGATGAGCAACTCATCAAACTCAATGTAACCAAGTTAGAAGGAATGTCCCCTTCAGAACATTTACTCTATTCTGATGAGCTTCCCCGACGAAACGATGGCAGACTCACCCATCATATTTTAAAGCGTTATGAACACACAGAACAAGGGGGTTGGTGGTGTTCAGGGGTTGATGTGATCACAGGAGATGAGGACCTCTGGGGATGTTTTAAACCCAAGCAACCCCGACTGAGTTACGACCAAAAAAAGCTTATTAAGTATGAACATCCACCCCAAACCCCTACAGGAATCTTTGCTTTAAGAGTTCCCCTGCATCTTTGGGCAACCATAGCGCAACAGTATCAAATAGAGTTTACCCCAGATATGGCCGATGAGACCCAACCAGATGGAGGGTTTTGGCAATGGGTAATGGATCATCCTTCGATTCCCCTTTGTATCACAGAAGGAGCCAAAAAAGCAGGAGCCTTATTAAGTGCCGGCTATGTTGCGATCGCCCTTCCTGGGATTAATAATGGTTATCGTACCCCGAAAGATGAACTAGGAAATCGCATCGGTAAATCTTATTTAATTCCCCAGTTAAACAAGTTAACCCATGGGAGACGAGAAATTTATTTTACCTTTGATCAAGATAGTCAACCCAATACCATCAAAGCGGTTAATCATGCTATTAGAAAGTTAGGTTATTTGTTAACACAAACCGGATCTCAAGTTAAGGTGATTCATTGGAACCCGGAACAAGGAAAAGGGGTTGATGATCTTTTAGTTAATGATGGAAAAAAAGCGTTTGATGATTGTTATCAAAAAGCTTTACCTCTAGAGATATGGAAAGCCAGAGAATTTACCCAATTAACCCATGAGACAAGTTTAGAAGTTAATGCTCGTTATCTTCCTAGTTTAATGATTTCTGATACGGCGAAATTAGTCGGGATAAAATCGGGGATTGGCACAGGGAAAACCGAAGCTTTAGTTAAAGTGGTTAAACAGGCGATCGCCAATCATCAAAAAGTTCTAGTGATCGGTCATCGGATTAAATTAGTTGAACAGTTATGTCAACGATTTGGACTCCCTTATATTACAGAAATCAATGAATATTCTTACCAAACATTCATAGGTTATGGGTTATGTATTGACTCTCTCCATGAAAAATCTCAGGCTAAATTTAATCCTCAAGACTGGCAAGATGCTTTAGTTATTATTGATGAAGTTGAACAAGTCATTTGGCATAGTTTAAATTCGGAAACTTGTACCAATAACCGTGTTTCTATATTGAGATGTTTTAAACAACTCATACAAACAATTGTAGCAGGAAAAGGAAGAATTTTTGTTGCTGATGCTGACTTAAGTGATGTTTCTTTAGATTATTTAATCACTTTATCAGGAATTGATTTACAACCATTTATTATCCAAAATAACTGGAAACCCACCTTAACTGAAACATGGCAAGCTTATCACTATCCAGAAACAAACCCCAAACGTTTTCTTGAAGGGTTAGTGGATCATATTCGCCAAGGGGGTAAACCCTTTATTTGTTTATCCGCTCAAAAAATCACCAGTAAATGGGGAACTCAAACCTTAGAATTTTATCTCAAAAAGCAATTTCCTAATGCTAATATTTTACGAATCGATTCTCAATCATTAACTGATCCTAATCATGATGCTTATCAATGTATTCCTCGACTGAATGAGATATTAATCAACTATGATATTGTTTTAAGTAGTCCTGCCATTGAAACTGGGGTTAGTATTGATATTAAAGATCACTTTACTTCAGTTTGGTGTCTAGCTCAAGGGATACAAACCCCCACATCCGTTGTTCAATCTTTAGGACGAATAAGAGATAATATTCCCCGTTATCTTTGGTTAGCTTCTTATGGGTTTAATAAAGTGGGTAATGGGTCAACTTCTATCCCCAACTTATTAACATCTGGACATCGCTTAACAAACTTAAATATTCGCTTTTTACAGCAAGCTGACTTAGAATCTTTAGATGATCTAGATACAGGATTTCAAGCTGAATCTTTACTATGTTGGGGTAAAATAGCTGTGCGAGTTAATGCACAAATGATTCATTATAGAGAAACTATTATTAGTTTTATTAAAGCAGCAAACCATCACATCAATTTAGTCAAAAAATATAAAAAAGAGAAAACTAACAAAAAAAAGTCTTTGGCTCGTTCTAAAAATAAACTGACAGAAACCATAGAAGAAGTTAGAGAAAATAATTATCGATTAGACTGTGAAAAAATTGCCCAGTCTCATGATTTAAGCGATGAAGAATATCAACTGATTAAAAAATCTTTAGTAAAAACAACTAAAGAACGTAGACAACTGAGAAAATATGATTTAAAACGCCGTTATTATCTTCCTGTGACTCCCCAGTTAGTGGCTTTAGATAATGAAGGTTGGTATCAAAAACTAAGAATACATTACTTCTTAACCATCGGACGAAATTATTTAGCTGATCGAGACACCATCGTCGCCAAAAAATTAATTGAACAAGGACAAGGCAGCATCTTTTTACCCGATTTTAATGGTCGTCAATTGGGTGCTATTATCGGAACCATGGAAGTTTTAGGAATTAATATTCTCTTAAAAAATATGGGTCGGAAGTTAATCAATATTGATGATGATCTCAAGAAAATGGCTAATTTAGCGATCAACAATAGACAAGACATTAAAACAATCATGGGAATTGGTATTGCTAAAAATGCTAGTCCTATCACCATTATCAGGCGACTTTTAGATAAAATAGGCTATGGTTTAACCTGTTGTGGAACGAAAACAATTAATAAAAAAAGAGTTCGACTTTATCAAGTCGTGACCCCTAATGATAACCGACAAAAAGTGTTTCAACAATGGTTATTAAAAGATCAAAACGCGCCAGGAACTTCTGAACCTTGGTTTGAACCTTATCTGGTGTCAAAACCTCAACCTCAAGATCGACAAGATAAGAACAATCATATACAGTTGAGTCTAGATTTTTCAGCCATTAGTCAGGGGATAAAAAAGACTCGTCAGTGATATAGCCAGTTTACTCATATCTTGCACCTTCGATAAACCCCCTACCCCCCACACCCCCCACACCCCCCTTTATAAGGGGGGCAGGGGGGGTAGGGGGTTTGGGGGGTAGGGGGTAGGGGGAATAGGGAATAGGCAATAGTATTTATTTATAACTGACTTGACAGCTAGATAACTGTCTGTCGGTGCAAAGACATCAATCCTAAAAACTTTTATAGTGTAACTACAATGACCCTGTTTATTACTTATCTCTTTTTGAGATTATTTTGTTGCGTTTTGCCTAATTTATGAATAATTCTACAATTAAGAGCGATCATGTCAAATCTCGCATTTCTCCTTGGTTAATTCGTCTTGTTTATCCCCTAGGAGCGTGGATTGTACTACCATTATATTTTGGCCGCATTACCATTAAAGGTCAAGAACACATTCCCGAAACCGGCCCGGTAATCATTGCCCCTACCCATCGTTCCCGTTGGGATGCCTTAATCATACCCTATGCAGTAGGAAGAATGGTTAGTGGTAGAGATGTTCGGTTTATGGTAACTTCTAGTGAAATGGAAGGGATTCAAGGTTGGTTTATTCGACGTTTAGGAGGGTTCCCGGTGGATGTCAAACGGCCAGGACCTAGCAGTTTAGAGCATAGTGTCGAAGTGCTTAAACAAGGAGAAATGTTAGTCATTTTTCCAGAGGGAGGAATTTTTCGAGATACGGAAGTTCATCCCCTCAAACGAGGTGTGGCCCGCATTGCCCTAGAAGTAGAATCTCAACAACCCGGTTGCGGTATGAAAATTTTACCCGTCGCCATTGAATATAGTCAGCCCTTTCCCAGTTGGGGAACCGATGTCACTGTTAATATTGGTTCTCCCCTTGATGTGGCTACTTATGACATTACCACTATGAAACGTAGTTCCGAAAAGCTAACCCAAGACATAGAATCTGATCTTAAAGAAATTTTCCAGAGTCAATCTGATGAAGTGGTTTTTCAAAGCTAACATCAATCATTCGTTTCCGTTTCTCTGTGTGACCCGAAAAGTGGTTTTTTCTGATTGATCTTTAGGCGATCGCAGTTTAATATTTTACTCATATTTACAGTCGAAACTCTTTTGAATTGAATCGTGATTGGGTAAATTACCTAGACATTATTGATGTTACCCTATGGAATGTTCAGGTTAATTTCAAGTTAAGTTGATAGGTGACGGAAATTGAATCATAGATTATACTGAGTGATACTATATAAAAATGATTTTTTAGAAAGTTCTCCAAGGCCATGGAAATTCTTCAAAAACTAGGGAAACCTAGCTATCTACTCTTAGGGATTATAGCAGCCATTACGGCTCTTCACTTTACTCTTTTAGAACAAGAAGGTAATCAAAATCTAATCAGTGTTAGCCTTTTGATTTGGTTAACAGCTGCTTCTTTATTATGGGACAAATACCAAGAGAAGGAATTTTATCTAGAAAGCAATTTACCCTCGACAGTATTGGGAATTATTTTAATTTTAATTGCCTTATTAAGAAGTCTCTCTACATCGGGGTATCATTTCTTTCTTTGTCCTGTTCTTTTTGCTTTTGGATTGGTATTAATTACATCGGGTTTCAAAGGATTTCAGTTTTACAAAAAAGAAGTTATTGTTTTTAGTCTTTTTCTCTTATATCCAGCATTACTTAAAGTTTTAGCCATGAGTAATCTAGATATATGGACATCTATGTTTTCCACCTTTCTCTTGAATGTGCTAGGATTTGAAGCCTCTAGAGACGGCACTTTTATCAGCTTACCAACAGGAAAAGTTGAAGTTTTATATGGATGTGCAGGGGTAGATATCCTAAGCTTAATGGTTATTTGCTCTATTTTATTGTTTTTTATCGTACCGCTAACCAATCCTCAAAAAATTCTGTGTTTATTTTTAGCACCTCTGATCGGTTTCGTCGTCAATAGTATCCGTGTGTGTTTGTTGACCTTTTTTGTTGCTCAAGCGTCTGATGAAGCCTTTCATTATTGGCATGGAGAAGACGGGAGTTTAGCTTTTGCCATGATATCAGTGATTTTATTTGGTATATTTTGTTGGTTCTCCTATGTCCGACCTTTAAGTTTAGAAAACCAAGATTAAAATAATCAAAAATTAAATTTTAAAATCATGAACTCAATTCAACCTTATTGGCAAAAAACGAGAGTCAGTCTCTTAGGATTAATTTTGCTAGGAACCCTGGGAATTTTCACTTACCAAATTATTAATCCAGTTAGCACTAAGACAAAGACAAATCAAACTCCAACAGTTCCGGAGCAAGTCCCCTTATCTAATTGGCAATTTATTAAAAGTCAACCTGTTGATTTAATTGAAACTTCTAGATTGGGACCTGGAATGACTGCTGGCCGAAAATATGAGTACAGCCAAGATCAACAACGCTTAGAAGTGGAAGTTCGTTATGAAAAGTATAAAGGGGCTTTAACTAAATTTCTGACTATCTATCGTGATCTGCCATCGGCAACGATTACACCGACAATTCACTATAATCAGAACATTGGTCATTATGCTTTTTTTGAATACGACAATACAACCTATCTAGGTTCTTGTATTAATCCTAAAGGTCAAACAACGGTTACTCATAGCCAGTATAATCAGAATCGTTATCTCAATGGTTGGGGAATTGGGCGAAGTGTTTTGTGGTTAATTGGACAACAAGACTTGTTTGAACCCCGTTGTCTATGGACCCTTATGTCCCTTCCCGCTTCTTCAGACTCAGAATTAGATTTTACTATCAATATCGATCCCAATAAGAAAGAACTCAACGAAGTTGAGAAAAAGCTAGAAGAAGCTTGGTTAGATTGGTATTCCTGGTGGAAAAATAACTTTCCTGATTATTAATTCTCTAACCCTAAAGTATCATTGAGTTTTGATAAAATGTTCTCAACTAACTTAGATGATGTGGTATCAAACCACTCAATTTCTGGATAAGCACGAAACCAAGTTCGTTGACGTTTAGCAAACTGACGGGTATGTACAATAATTTCTTTTTCTGCTGCGGATAATGATAATTTTCCTTGTAGATAGTTGATAATTTCTGCATACCCTAATGTCTTCAATAAAGGTAACTCCCAACCATATTTCCTAACAATATTTTTTACTTCCTCAATCAACCCCATTTCGATCATTTTTTTTGTTCTTGTTTCAATTCTTTTCTTTAATTCTTCAGCAGAACAATCTAAACCAATTTGTATAATAGGATAAGCAGGTGGATTTTCTCCTTGTTGTTGAGAAATGGGCATTCCAGTCACATAAAACACCTCTAAAGCACGAAGGGTTCTCACCTGATCATTGGGATGAATTTTTTGACTTGCGATGGGATCAACTTGCTGTAAAATTTGATAACATTGTTGTTGTCCTAAGGCTTCTAACTGTAATCTTAGCCTCGGTTGTGGTGCAACCCTCGGTATTTTTAATCCTTTGACAATGGATTTAAGATAAAGTCCTGTTCCTCCGACTAAAAGAGGAAATCTTGTTAATTTTTTATCGATCAAATTTTGTGCTTTCTCTTGATATTCTGCTAACGTTAATGTCTCTGTTGGCTCACAAATATCAATTAAATAATGATGAATTAAATCTTGTTCTGCTGGGGTAGGTTTAGCTGTTCCAATATTAAATTCTCGATAAACTTGACGAGAATCTGCACTAATAATAATAGAATTAATAGATTGAGCAATTTCTAAAGCTAAGGCTGTTTTTCCTGTTGCGGTTGCTCCACAAATGACGATTAAGCCTTTTGACATCATGATAAGTATTAGCAGTTTTATTTTATCATAGCAAAATTTCATCTAAATATTAAAATATATGACGAATTTTTACAGAACACTTGAAGGATAGGGACAGGATGATTTATAGTCATGATATTATCTTGAAGTTTTGGCTAATTTTTATTTCAAAATCGCTAAAATCAATTACTCAAGAAAACACTGTTTTGTTCCAAATCGAAACAAGGATCAAATAGAGAAGAGGTAGAAGTTCTCACAATAATGAGACCTACTTGAATTTTATTTTTCCCCTGTTAATACGTTCCCTACTTCCTAAAATCAAGAAATCTTAGAGTTGATTGAGCAAGGTTGTTAACCTGTTGTATCCCCTTTTTCTTGGTCAATAATCTCTAATCCTTCACTAACATGAGAACTGCGATCAATCAAAGTTACTAATGGTAAGAAAAAGACAACTCTTATCTTATGTGATTTCTTCTCAGAGTTTGAATCCTTTTCAGGTTAACCCATGAAATTTTATGGCAGTTCTTATGACCCTACTTAGCAGTAAAGTTGGAAAGATTATTACTACCCTTATTCTCGTTATTTTACTCATGGCAGGAGGGGTAGGTTATTTTGCTTGGTACAATTTTAAGCGAGAAGTTCCCATTGTTTATAAATCAGCAGAAGATCACTTTAAATATGGTTCTATCAATTCTGGAGGTATTCCTTTCTTTATTTGGGAAGTTTTACCGAATCTTTTTGCTGAACATTTACCCGGGCCTGACGGTTATCAATCATTAGGGTTTATTTGGGAAGAAGGCAAAGAAATGCCAGTGGGGGTTTCTAAAACGATTGTCGGGTTTCCTCGTCAGGGATCAACTTGCGCCCTCTGTCACAGTACAACCTATCGTAAAAGTCCTCAAGACTTACCCACTATAGTGTTAGGGGCCCCAACCCAAAAATTTGACTCCATCGCGAATATTCGGTTTTTAGCTGCCTGTGGTAATGATCCCAAATTCACCCCCGACAATATCATACCGGCCATTGAAGCCAACCATAATTTATCTTGGTCAGATAAACTCCTCTATCGTTACGTTATTATCCCCCAAACCCAAAAAGCCTTAATGGGTTTAGGACTCGGTTTTGCTTGGACTAACTCTCGTCCCGATCCCGGACCCGGTCGAATTCCTTCGTTTAACCCCGTCAAATTTATTAACTTTAGGCTACCCCTCGATGACACCATCGATAATGTGGATGATCCTGCGGTATGGAACCTGAGAAAGCACAAAGGATTTTACTATCATTGGGATGGGTTAGAAGGCAGTCTCACTGAAACCATTATCATGGGGGCCTTAGCCGCAGGAACGAAACCCGACAACGTACCCCTAGAAAACTTACAAAGGGTTGAAGACTTCATTCGTTTAATTCCTCCCCCCGATTATCCGTTTGACATTGATCCTGTTTTAGCTGCCCAGGGAAAACCCATTTTTGACAATAAGTGTGCTTCTTGTCATGCTTTTGGAGGCGATCGCACAGGAACCGTCATTCCCATTCAAGAAGTGGGAACCGATGATCATCGCATTGAAATGTGGACTCAAGCAGCCGTTGATAAGTATTTGGCGGTAGGGGATGGACAAGAATGGGATTTCACCCAAGTACAGAAACAAAATGGTTATGTAGCCGTCGCTTTAGATGGGATTTGGTTGAGGGCCCCTTATTTACATAATGGTTCAGTTCCTTACTTAACGGATCTTTTAGAAGTCCCAGAAAAAAGAACGACAACATTTTATCGGGGTTATGATGTTTACAATCGAGACAAAGTCGGTTTCGTTTCTGAAGGAACAACAGCAGAAACGGAAGGGTTTAAATACGATACCCATCTCGACGGTAATAGTAATCAGGGACATCTCTATGGAACAGAGTTATCTTCTGAGGATAAACAGGCCTTAGTCGAATATCTCAAAACCCTTTAATTATTATCAGTGATCAGTGACCAGTAATCGGTTGCTGATCACTACTTGAACTTACTGTGGTTTAAAAATTACAATTATCATGCAGACAGTGAAAACAGGTAATTTTGAGGTATTTATTTTAAACAAATATTAAGATTATGTATTTTTTAGGTTTATTTGGGGAATTCTAAAGTTAACCAGAGGAGGTTAAAAATCCTCGTTGATCTCGTCATCATTACTGAGAAATTCCTATGTTAGCCACATCTTCCTATCACGATATTGATAATCATGATTCTCCCCAAGTTCAGCCTGTCACAGCGTCAGACAAAGAGGGTAACGAGATCACTGCTGAGTTAGGGGATGATTTGCTTGAATTAGAATTACAAAGCATAGACTTTACAGAAACCGATCCCTCAACTCATCGCGTAACTACGGATTTAGTCCGCTTATATCTTCAAGACATTGGCCGGGTTCCTTTATTAAAAAAAGAAGAAGAAGTCAGTAAATCTAAAGAGGTTCAACGTTATATTGAGTTACTCGACATCAGAAATCAAGCAGCAGAAGTCGATGATGGTATCCTGAAGCAATTTGTTGAGGTTCATCGTATTCATGATCAATTAATGGCTTATTTGGGCCATCGTCCCTCTTGGGAAAAATGGGCAAAAGCCAGTGACGTTTCAGTGTTTGAATTAAAAGAAATTTTAGCCCAAGGCAAACAAGAATGGGCTACGTTAGGGAAGATTGATGTCAAGGAATTAGAGGAGATTCAAAAATCAGGAATCCGCGCCAAAGACGAAATGATTAAAGCTAATTTACGTCTGGTGGTTTCTGTGGCTAAAAAATATCAACATCGAGGGTTAGAGTTATTAGATTTGATCCAAGAAGGAACCCTTGGATTAGAAAAAGCCGTTGAAAAATTTGATCCCATTAAAGGATATCGCTTTTCGACTTATGCTTATTGGTGGATTCGTCAAGGGATTACTAGGGCGATCGCTACCCAAAGTCGCATTATTCGTCTTCCGGTTCATGTAACAGAAAAACTCAATAAAATTAAACAAGTTCAACGAAAAATTTCCCAAGTTAAAGGACGTAGTGCAACCTTAGAAGAAATTGGCAAAGAACTCAATATGTCCTCTGCACAAGTTCGAGAAGTATTAATGAAAATTCCCCGTTCTGTTTCTTTAGAAATTAAAGTTGGCAAGGAAAAAGATACAGAGTTAGTGGATTTATTAGAATCAGAAGATGTTTCCCCAGAAGAACATTTAGCCATCGAATCTTTACGTCGAGATATTGAAATTTTATTAGAAGACTTAACGGAAAGAGAACAACAAGTGATTAAACTCCGTTATGGGTTTGAAGATGGGGTGTCTTATTCTTTGGCCGATATTGGACGGACGTTAGATTTATCACGGGAACGGGTTCGCCAAATCGAAGCCAAAGCCTTACAAAAGTTACGTCAACCTCGACGACGGAATCAAATTCGAGATTATTTTGAAAGTTTAACTTAATTTTAAGACGACTGAGTTGAATAATTAGTTGTAGTCCAAGATGACAATCTGAATTTTGCTAATATTGAGAAATATTTAGTCTAAGATTCCAAATGTCATCTTCTCAAGAATTTAACCCGCAAACAAAACTGAATTTTTCGACGAAGTTAGCTTATGGTATTGGAGAATTAAGTGGATCGTTACCGAGTAATATTTTAGTTTTCTTTTTTCTCTTTTTCTTGACAGATATTGCTGGCCTAAAACCGGGACTTGCTGGTATTATTGTCATGATTGGGAAAATTTGGGACGCGATTAATGATCCCTTGATTGGTTGGTTAAGCGATCGCACTCGTTCCCGTTTTGGCCGTCGCTATCCTTGGATGATATTAGGGTCAATTCCTTTGGGGTTAAGTTGTGTTTTGTTGTGGACAATTCCCCCTAATAATCATCAAACTTTTATGATTATTTATTATACTTTAATTGCTTTAGTTTTTTACACAGCTTTTACTGCCGTTTTGCTTCCCTATAGTGCTTTATCGGCTGAGTTAACCCAAGATTATAATGATCGAACGAATCTCATTAGTTTTCGTTCTGCTTTTAGTATTGGGGGAAGTATTTTCTCTCTTATTTTAGCTGAACTTATTTTTAGTTGGGTTAATAATCAACAAAAACAATATTTAATTTTAGGATTAATAGCAGGTTTAATCGCTATTTTAGCTATTTTTATGAGTATTGTGGGAACCTATCAACGGTATCATCAAGTTCAAGATGGTTATCGTAATTCTCATCCTTCATCTTCTTTATCTTTTCAAGAAAAATTACGTTTAATTTTTACTAATTTTCCGTTTATTTGTGTGATGATCATTTATCTTTGTTCTTGGTTGAGTGTCCAAACAATAGCAGCCATTTTACCCTATTTTGTTATCAATTGTATGGAGTTAACAGAAGAACATTTTACCCGTATGGCCATTATGGTTCAAGGGACTGCTTTAATTATGATGATGGTATGGAGTCATCTCAGTCATCGTTTAGGAAAAAAGATTATTTATTTAATGGGAATTCCTTTTACCATTGTAGCAGAATTAGGATTATTCTTATTACAACCCGGACAAGTAACTTTAATGTATATCATCGCAATTATGGCAGGAATTGGGATTGCAACGGCTTATATTGTTCCTTGGTCTATGTTACCGGATGTTGTGGATTTAGATCAATTAAAAACAGGACAAAGACGAGAAGGAATCTTTTTTGCATTGGTGGTTCAATTACAAAAAGTTGGTATTGCTGTGGCCTTATTAGTGGTGGGTAAAATATTAGATAGTGCTGGTTATATTCCTGGGAGTACAGGGCAACAACCTGAGACAGCTTTATGGGCGATTAGAATGATCATTGGACCTTTCCCTATTACCCTATTAATAATTAGTTTTATTTTCGCTTATTTATATCCCATTACTCAAGAAATTCATCAAGATATAGTGTCTAAAATTTATCAACAAAATAATCCCAATGGTTAACTAAGCAATAAGGGTTAATTTGACCACGGGATTAATAATTTTAATCTGATTGGTATGAAAAAAATTAACGCTTCTTTAGGGAAGTTTTAATAATACCTGATAACCCTAAACTAACTAATGCTAAGGTAAGAGAAGGTTCTGGTACTTTTGGTTTTTCGGCTATATTCCAACGACTCGGTTCAAAAGGATCATCAAAACCATCACCAAATTCAGGAGACGTACTCAATACAGTATTACTAAATATTCCTAAATTACCAATAAATATTCCAGTTAAACAATCAGTGGTTTCACAGGCCCCTAGATTCATTATTGTCCCATCGAAACTAACAATTCCTGTGGAATTTAATAACCCTTCACTATTACGAATAATAGGGGTAGAAGGTAGATTAATTCCATTTAATTGATTCATAGAAACAGAGGTTACATTAATGGTATTACCATCTTCTTGAACTTCTCCGTCTAACATTCCTGTAAAAATGTTTCCTACTCCTGTTTCATAAGACCAATTAAAAGAAGCAGCTAAAGCAGATGTGGTTCCCATTAATAAGGATACGCTTGTTCCTGTGAGAATGGTTAAGGATGCAACAAGTTTGTGCATGATTTTATTACCCCAAAGCATAATCACGGGTCATTTTAAATAATAAACATTAATTATGCAACAATTTTAATGATTTCTTCCTCAAAGTATTGATTATCTCCCAGTTTCCAGCTTTTTAGATCAGTAAATTTACCGTTTTGTAAAGATGCAATCAGATAAGAATAGTTTGGCCAGGCAATTTCACGATCAAACGCTGAGGGAATGGGAAAATGGTCCGGATGAGAATGATAAATGCCGATCATCTTTAAGTTGCGATCGCGGACTTCTTTTTGTACTTGTAACAAGGTATAAGGATCGATCATAAACCGATTTTTTTTACTTAAAGGTTGCTGCTTAGAACTGGGGATATGGGGTAAATTATCACTGATCTCACTTGTCCAACTATTTTCCGTTTCTCGAACTTCTATCACCCGTTTATGGTTCTGTTCAAGGGTTCCTAACAATAAACCACAACATTCTTCAGGATAGGTCATTTCAGCGTGGCGCTGAATTTGTTGTAATTGTTGATGAGAAAGATAAATTAGACTTGTTAACATTTCGTAACAAATGACGGTTTGATTGAGGTTTGACTATTTACAATAAAAGAGAAAATTTGAGCAACCATCAGATTAATGACCACTTGTCCCCGATGTCAACAACTTGTTAATAGTCAAGCGATCGACTGTCCCCATTGTCGAACCCCTCTCAAAGCGTTTGGACATCCTGGAATTCCCTTGTATCAAGCAACACAAACAGAATTTTTATGCGATCGCTGTTTATATCACGAAGATGATAGTTGTACTTATGATAAACGTCCGTTTGCCAAAACTTGCACCCTCTACCACGATAAAACTGAACCTTTAGTGACAGAAGACATCGTTAAATTAACCCCAGGAAACCCTGTAACGGTGATTAAACGTTGGTGTTATCGTTACCGAGGGATTTTATTTATTGTGGGATTAATTGGCATTAGTTTAGCGATCGCCTTATCTAATTAAAAGAGTAAACTATTAGGATGAACATCCACAGTTCTCGGTAGTATGGTGTCATTAGTACACCCTTCTGAGGGAGAACAATTATCTTGATAAAGGGCTAAATCAAACCAAAAGGTTGTACCGATTCCCACTTCACTAATGAGGTGAATTTGACTGTGATGTTTATCAATAATATTTTTGACAATGGATAATCCTAACCCGGTTCCTTCGAGGGTATGAACGCGATTTTCCACACGGAAAAAGCGATCAAAAATGGCGGCTTGATCTTCAGGGGCAATACCAATTCCTGTGTCAGATATTTCCACCCTCACGCAGGATTTATCATTAAATCGTTTTGATTTAGTTTTAAAATGATACGCGCGAATAACAATAATCCCACCAGGAGGCGTAAATTTTAGGGCATTTCCCACTAAATTAGTCATGACTTGTAACAACAAATCATAGTGTCCTAATACTAACGGTAAATTCTCTTCAACTTCTTTATTTAAAACTAATTCTTTATCCCTAGCATTGAGTTGGCAAGTTCTTAAGGTTTGTTCAATTAACTGAGATAAATCTACCCCATCGAGATGATAGGTTTTAGAAGATTCTAAACGGGATAAATCTAACACATCGTTGACTAAATGAGTAAGGCGATCGGTTTCATGATTAGCAGTTTCTAGGAATTCTTTGCGTTCTGTTTCTGTTAAGTCTTCTCCAAATTCTGATAAGGTTTCAATAAACGATTTAATATTAAAGAGAGGGGTTCTTAATTCGTGAGATACATTACTAATAAACTGACTTTTCGCTTCATTTAATTCTACTTCTCGGGTAATATCCTGTACCGTCATGGCGATCCCTTTTAAGGTTCCTCTATGTTGATCAAATACCTGTGTTAAAAGAACCCGGACAATTCTAGATGTAGGTTGACTGAGACTAATCCGATATTCTCCTGGATTTATTTTTTGTTGTATGGATGTTGTTTCTGTGGTTTTCTCTGATTCTGACTCCTCAGAGTCGGTGTCATCTTGCTGTACCATTTGTTCTAGAGGGGTTTGTAATTGAGTGGTTAACTCTTCGGGTAAGAGTTGGAGAATGTTTTTACCAATGACATCTTTTCCTTCCCAAACAAACATCCGTCTTGCTGTGGGATTAACTAATAATAAATTGAGATCAGTATCTAATAAAATTGCCCCATCAACGATGGTGGACACTAAAGTATCTAATTTAGCCTTTTCTGCGGTTAATTCCTCAATATTTTGTTCTTCGTAACGTTCAAGACGTTTCGCCATTTCGTTGAAGCTAAAAATTAATTCTCCTAACTCTCCACCAAAGGGGAGATTAATCCGTTGTTTAAAGTTTCCGGCTGCAATATTTTTTACTCCCACTAACAATTCTTTTATCGGCCGAGTGATGGTCAAAGCATTAAAAACTGCCCCTAAAATAACCATTGCCCAAATTGCCACAAACACAGCGATAGTTACATCACGGGTTAAATTAGAGGAGTTAACCACCGTAGCATTCGGATTGATGCCGATGGCTAAATAACCTAAGTGTTGTCCTTCGTGTTTGAGGGGAACAAAAACATCAGTCACTTCACCATTGGGACTTTTATGTTGTCGTACCAAGGGTAAACTATCATGATCATCAGGGAAGTTGGGCAACTGTAACCGCCGTTCAATGGTTAAGGAGTTTTGCACCTCGGCCGATGAATAGGGAATGCCAAAGAAAATATGTCCCGTTTCGTCAGTGTAAATGATGTAGCGAACACTAGAGGTACTCTGATAAAACCGACTAGAAAAACGGGCAACATCGGTTAAGTTGTCTTCGGCAATGAGGGGGGTAACATTAGAAGCCAATAGTAACCCCAAATCCCGACCAAAGCGCGTATCATTGAACTGTGCATCTTTTTGGATGGTATTAACCGCCCAAAAGGTTAAACCACTCATGAATAAGGAGACGGCCAGGGTTGCTGCTGCCATCAACTTGGTTTGCAGGGTAAACTCTGACCACCACCGTCTGAGAATCTCTTTGATTTTGCTTAGGAGGTTAAACAAGGCTAACTTACATTAAGATTTTGTAACATACATTTTCTTCCCTACCATATTATCTTAACTCGTCAAGAGCCTAGGGATAGAACTGAAAAGTCGTTAAAAAATAAATTTTTTTTAAATGGTTGAAATTGTCAGATCCCTATGCTAATATTAATAATTGTGAGATAAATGGGTCGATGCCCGAGTGGTTAATGGGGGCGGACTGTAAATCCGCTGGCTATGCCTACGCTGGTTCAAATCCAGCTCGGCCCACCACCTACTAACTCACGCCCGTGTGGCTCAGTGGTAGAGCACACCCTTGGTAAGGGTGAGGTCACGAGTTCAATCCTCGTCACGGGCTTACAGACTACACCTACATTACAGCGATTAACCTAAGAAGCATCTACAGTTTAGAGTACCATATTAGTTTCATTGTGGTTTCACTTGGGGGTGTTTTGAGTATTTGTACTTGATACAGAGAAACTGCTATTAAAAAGCGACCCATCAATATAATTTCGTCGTTTAGATTTTGTAGATTGATTTATGTTAACCATTTTTCAAAAGCATTTATGATTGTTGTTAACCGCTATTCAATGTTTAAAATACCCATAGACTAAAACACCCTAGCGACAAAACTAGGGTGTATGATAGTTAACAGTGATATTTGTGGTTAGGACTCCTCACCATATATTAAACCTATATTAGACTCTACTATATTTGTAAGTTCTGAATTGACGGGTTTTAGTTTTTATGATAAAAACAATAATATAGTTGTACCCTATCCTATCTATTCATTTAACCTGTTTAAACAATTTTGAAACCAGAAATAAAAATGAAAAATCACTATCGAAAAAATAATAATAACGTTCAAGATATTCATTGGAAAGAAGCATTAAATAAAAACATAATTAAAAAAGCTCATATTCTTAAACGCGCTCCTAAAAATTTTGTCTATGGGTTAAAAACGGGGACTATAGAATATACACCAAGAGAAGAGGACATAAAATATAATATAATTATTGACGATGAATGGCTACACATGAAATTACAATACGAGATTTATCCTTACTTATCAAACAAAACAGACATGAAAAAATGTATAGACAATTCCTGGGTTGACCTTAAAAAACAAGAGATTATAAATATGATTGAAAAAATTAAACAGGAAGCATTAAAAAGTGGGATAGATATCAATCTAAAAGAATTGTTAGGGATTGATCAATAATACAAATAATAAAGTAACATTTTATTTAACAACAATAAAATATCAATTTCAGGAATATATAAATACTTACTCATACCTTGATAATGTTTAAATATCATCTCTTGTGAAGTACCAGCTAAATAAGCAATATCTTTTATTTTTTGTTCTACTGTGACATTATCCATAGGAGTATTTAACATTCTAGTTATCCATGTATGTCTGAGATTATATATAGCATTTCCCACAGTCATGAGGTACAGTAACAGCAATGGGTAAACCAGTTACGAATATCTTTTTGAGTTACTTGTAATATAGCTGAGGTAATAGCATCGATTAAATCAGAATAGTTTCTGGCTTTGATTTTTCTCAAAATGGCTTTTATCTTTGACTTACTTGAGCAAGCAAAAAAAGGAACGATTACACAATACAAAGAAGCTATACTAACTAATATTTGGAAGCATAGTATCGAGGAAAGTTTCAAATTATTAGAAATAAGATCAAGAGCTTTAAGACAAGCTATTATATTGTTAGCTATATCAATGCTATTTGCAGGATTAAATATTATTATTCATTTTGTATTTTATACCTAAACCCTAGCTTTAAAAAACACAAAAACTTTATCATCTATATGATATGTAAGCTTATAAATTTCATTCATTAACATTAGCTAATAAATCAGCTATCAAAGGTTTATCATGGGTTAATTGACTAACTCCTAAAATAGAAAACCCTAATAACTTACCTTCTTCATCTACTCTTTCCATAATAGCATCGTTATCCGTTTCTCTCATATAACCTGCTTTATCAGAAAATAAGATTTCTAAAAAATCAGCTTCTTTATCATACCAAATTCTTACTTTTGTTGCCATATTAATTCTCCTGATTTAATTCGATGAGTTAGATAAGCTGTAATGACAAAAGCGTCATCATTCAGATATTTAGTAACCACACATAACCATTTATTCCCTACCTGAGTATTTTGATAAAATCGATAACTAAGAATAACACAAGTATCGGTTTTTGAGCGTCTCACTTCCTCTGGGTATTGTAAGGTTGTTTTGATTTCTTCTTCCATTGTCAACATTTCAGGATGCTGTAAAATATGTGTTAGTCGTTCCTGGGTTAACCTAATTTGATGACCTTGATAATCAATTAATATCATATTTTAAATTGAGTAAGGTGGGCATGGCCCACCCAACAAAGTTAAGTTAACCCTTCTCAACTTCTGCAACCATTAACAAGGTTTTCAAGACAGAATCAGGGTTTAAACTCATCGAATCAATTCCTAATTCAACTAAGAATTTAGCAAACTCTGGATAATCACTCGGCGCTTGTCCACAAATACCAATTTTACGGCCTTTTTTCTTGGCGGTTTCTATGGCTAATTTAACCATTCGTTTCACCCCTTCGTTCCTTTCATCGAACAATTGAGCCACTAAAGCAGAGTCACGATCTAACCCTAAAGTAAGCTGAGTTAAATCATTAGAACCGATAGAAAAACCGTCAAATACTTCCGCAAATTGATCGGCTAAAATGACGTTACTGGGTAACTCACACATGACATAAATTTTCAGGTCATTCTCTCCTTGTTTTAGTCCATGTTTTGCCATTTCTGCAATCACTTTCTTGCCTTCTTCTGGGGTACGGCAAAAGGGAATCATGGGGATAACATTAACCAAACCCATTTCATCCCGTACCATTTTTAATGCCTCACATTCTAGGGCAAATGCGTCACGATACATGGGATCATAATAACGAGAAGCACCACGCCAACCAATCATAGGATTATCTTCTTTGGGTTCAAATTGTTGACCCCCTAATAAATTGGCATATTCATTGGTTTTAAAGTCAGACATCCGCACAATAACGGGTTTCGGATAAAATGAAGCTGCGATGGTTGCCACCCCTCGCGCTAATTTGTCGACGAAAAATTGTGGTTTATCATCATAGCGTTTGGTTAATTCTGCAATTTGTTCTTTAACCGCTTCATCCTCTAATTCATCAAACTTCATCAAGGCTAAAGGATGGGCTTTAATATGGTTAGCAATAATGAATTCTAAACGGGCTAAACCGACACCTTGGGCTGGAATACTCGCTAAAGAAAAGGCTTTTTCCGGGTTGCCCACGTTCATCAAAATTTGTGTTTTGGTGGTGGGTAAATTATCCAGTTGGTTTTCTTCAACTTCAAAGGGTAATATCCCCTCATATACCTTGCCTTCGTCTCCTTCTGAACAACAGATAGTGACTTCTTGACGGGTTTTAATTTTGTCCGTGGCATCTCCACAACCGACAATGGCAGGAATACCCATTTCACGGGCAATAATGGCAGCGTGACAGGTTCTACCCCCTTGATTCGTGACGATCGCACTGGCTTTTTTCATGATGGGTTCCCAGTCGGGATCAGTGCGGTTGGTAATGAGAACTTCCCCTTCTTTAAATTGGTCAATTCTGCTGGCTTCGAGGATCACACGGGCTTTTCCTTGACCGATGGCCGCCCCCACACTGCGCCCAATGGCGACAACGTTACTATGGTCTTTTAAATGATAGGTTTTGAGGACATTTCCTGATTTACGGCCTTGTACGGTTTCGGGGCGTGCCTGGACAATGTAGAGTTCCCCGGTACGTCCATCTTTTGCCCATTCGATATCCATGGGGGTATAAGTGTCCCGAACTTGGGAATAGTGATCTTCAATAATAGAAGCCCATTCCCCTAGTTTTAAAATTTCTTCATCGGATAGACAAAATTTTTCTTGATCCTCTGGTAAGACTTCCACATTTTTAGTGAGTTTTGAGCCGCCAGTATCGTAGATCATTTTGACAGCTTTAGTGCCGACTTTTTTATCTAAAATGGGTCGATACCCTTGTTTTAAAGTGGGTTTAAAAACGTAATATTCATCGGGGTTAACGGAACCTTGGACTACATTTTCTCCTAACCCGTAGGCTGCGGTAATTAAGGCCGCATTTTTAAACCCGGTTTCGGTATCAATAGAAAACATCACACCGGCGGAGGCTAAGTCAGATCGCACCATCTTTTGTACCCCAACAGAAAGGGCAACTTCAAAGTGATCAAAACCATTGTTTTCACGATAGGAAATAGCGCGATCGGTGAATAGAGAAGCAAAGCATTTATGACAGGCTTCTAGAACTCCTTTCACACTATGAATATTTAAGTAAGTTTCTTGTTGTCCGGCAAAACTAGCATCGGGTAAATCTTCCGCCGTGGCACTAGAACGAACCGCTACATCAAGGTTTTGGGTTTCTATTTCGCATTCTTCGCGGTATTTTTCACTGAGTTGACCACATTCATGACTGTAGCGATCGCATAAAGTTTTATAGGCTTTTTTGATCGCTTCTTGTAACTCTTGGGGGAAAGGTGTATTTAAAATTAAAGAGCGAGCTAATTGCCCTCTTTCTTGTAAATTAGCAACATCATTAACATCTAAATCATCAAATAAATCTCTTAATCTTGACTCTAACCCGGCTGATTCTATAAAGTGACGATAGGCATAAGCGGTGGTAGCAAACCCTGTGGGAACATTGACCCCTTGAGGTTGTAATTGTTGAATCATTTCTCCTAGAGATGAGTTTTTTCCCCCGACTAAACCCACATCTTTACTTCCAACTTCTTCAAACCATAAAATAAATGCTGTTTCTCTATTGCTGGTTGGCGTTATTTCACTGGTCGTTGTTACCATAAATGTTTAACCCTAATTCTTACCTCTATTTTAACCAGTTTTTTCTCTAGGATGGAGCTTGTTAAAATTTATCAATAAACTTATTTTTTGATTGACTTTATAAGGAAAATATATTAAATATAATCTAAAATAAATATGATCAAATTAAGATTTGAAGACACAAATTAAGAAAAGATTATGGTCAAGATAAGGTCATGACAGTGATGAATTAAGATCGATCAGAGCGAGGATGAGTCAACACCAAGCCAACTGTATCACCTCAAGAACAGGAACGAACTTTTGTACTATCTCTAGTTTCTTTTAAATCTCATCGCTTCTGACTTCGTTGGGGTGGTGTGAAACCCTATTTCTCCGTCTAGAAATAAAATGACTAATGAAAAAAAGCCTTCAAAAAAAAGATTTTTTATTGCCCTGCTTCCTCCTCAGAATGTACAAGAAGAAGCCACCAAAATCAAAGAATATTTTAAAGATGTTTATAACAGTAAAGCCGCGTTAAAGTCTCCCCCTCATGTTACCTTACAACCGCCTTTTGAATGGGAGATAGAAGACTTATCAAAATTAACTCAAGAATTAAATAATTTCTCACAATCTCAACAACCTTTTTCTATGACTTTAAAGGGTTTTTCTGCCTTTAAACCCCGTGTTATTTATATCGATGTCTTAAAAACCTCTGAACTTTTATCCCTTCAAAAATCATTAATGACTCATTTAGAATCCTCTTTAAATATTGTTCATCAGGTGTCTAAAAGTCGTCCTTTTGCGCCTCATTTAACCGTTGCTTTTCGAGATTTAACGAAAAAGAATTTTTATCAAGCTTGGTCAGAATTCAAAGACAAAGAAATTTACTACAATTTTATGATTAATGAAATAACTTTATTAATTCATAATGGCAGAAATTGGGATATTCATTCTGAATATTGTTTTAATAAATATGAGTTTCATCGTGAAATTATATAGCTGCCAACAGATTTGCTACCTCACCCCCTGAAAAATCCTGAGAGAGAAACCGACTTTTAAGAAACTTGTCCCTAAAAGCTGGCTTCTCTCTAGTTTTATACTATGAAACTAATTTGCCAATCTCGTTTTTTTATTGCTGTGCTTGAAGTTTGGAGACTAAACGTTCTCGCAATTCCCTGGGCATTAACACTCGATTAATAGCGTGAATGACTCCATTATCTGCCTCAATATTAGGATTGACCACACTGGCATTATTAACGATCACTTGCTCAGAATGGGTTAAGACAGAAACCCCACCACCAAGCGTATTTACCGTACCCGTTGAGAGTTCACTGGCAGTCACTTCTGTTGAAACAACATGATAGGTAAGAACTTCCTTCAACACATCTTGGTTTTCTGGTTGAAGCAGATAGTTTAACGCACCATCGGGTAACTCATTAAAGGCTTCGTCGGTAGGGGCAAAAATTGTGTAGGGGCCTCCCTGGGCTAATGTATCTTTTAATCCGGCAGCTTCTATAGCTTTAACTAAAGTATTAAATTGATTGCTGTTGGTGGCTACACCGACAAGATTATTTTCCATCTGACTTTGATAATCTTGATTAGTCATCTGTGTAGATGTATTTTCCCTCATTGAGTCTGAGGTATGGGTATTGGCCATTGCCGCAGGAGTAATTAATAGGGTACTCATGCCCAGAAGACTGGTAAATACAGTCAGTTTTTCTTTTAAGCTATTCATAAATTTTGTAAAAATCTCTTGACTTCCATCTATTTTTAAAGTAAGAAAATAACTCAATTCTTACATCCCACTAGAGGAAGAGAAGGGTAGGGTTGCAAAAATAAGCGATCGCCCTAAATGGGCTTC
The DNA here is from genome assembly GCF_003013815.1 of Cyanothece sp. BG0011. Lineage (GTDB taxonomy): Bacteria > Cyanobacteriota > Cyanobacteriia > Cyanobacteriales > Microcystaceae > Crocosphaera. The sequence goes on from NZ_PRLH01000002.1 coordinate 43,868, forward strand.
TTATGATTCTCGTTTTAGAATTAATATAACAATAAATTTTCGATGGGGATCTCGATATTAGCAAAGGCTTGAGGGGTTACTATTCCTGATTGATATTCAACGATTTGCAAATATTGATCGTTGCTAGGTTGAGTATGAACAATTAACTTTTTATTTTTGAGATCGATTACCCAATATTCAGAGATATTATTACGAGCATAAGTCAGAACTTTCTGTTCTAAGTCTTTCTTAAGGGTTCGCTGAGACACTTCTATTAACCAATAAATATCTTCTGCATAGGGATGATGGGTACGATAAAGAGTTAAAGGCAATCTAACAATTGCAATATCGGGTTCCGGTTCAGAATTGTCTAATGTAATAGGATGAGATTCTCTCACATGAGCTAATTCTGATAGCTTGTTTCGTAGATAAATAACAATGCTTTCGTTAGTAAAACTATGCTCAACTCCCTCTGGACTCATCTCGACTATATCACCTTCTAATAACTCCACTTTTTGGTCTTCTAGAACTCCAGAATTCACCAATTCATGCCATTTATCTATAGACCATTTGTAAGTTACTAAAACCATATTATTTAAGTTCATCACTAACTATAGACTAATTTTAGCCGATAGGCCAATGATAGCGTTTTTCAGTTGAGTAGCAAATGTTTATAATGAATAAACTAACTTTACTCATCAAGTTAATGGCAAATACAAGACTCAAAAAATATAGGAGAAATATTAACGAACTTAGAGAGGTTGCGGCCATTTGGTGGCCAGAAGAATTATTAACAGAAAGTGCAACCGCTAGTATTATTCCAACACTCTTAAAAAGACAAGAGCAATTTATCTCTATTTTGACACTTTGTACTCAAAGTCCTGAACAAGTTTTTGAAGTTATCAATGCTGCTCAATTTTCTGCCAATCTTTTTTTAAAACATCTTGTTATTTTAGCTGATTATGGGGGAGAACCCTTATCTAGATTAAACAAAAATTTTCAGGCTATTTTTCCTGTAAAGAAACCAGATAATAAATCTACTATGAAATTTTCTTGGAGAGAGAAAGATTACGTTTATCAGTTTAAAAAATTACCTATAAAAACTCTTAATAATAAAAAACTGGGTATTGATGGATCTACTTTAATGAATTATCAACCTTTAGATGATTTTAAAAAAGATATTATTATGATTTTGCTTTATGGTAGTAGCACAGAAGTATCAGAACAAGCAGGATTAGAAAAATGTGAAATTGGGGCTTTACTAGGAAGAAAACAAGAACTCGATAGATATATTAAACAAAAGTATATTACAGTTAGTAGAATTACTGGAGGAGCAACAGCGAATACTTTAGGACAAGTTGCACAAAAAACAGTAATAAAATTTCTTACAAGTTATTTAGGGAAAAATTATAAAATTACCAGTAATGCTAAAATCAACTTAGAAGGTTATGAAAATAATCTAGGAATGCCCTTTGATATAGTTGTTGAGAAAAATGATAAAATGGTAGGAATTGAAGTAAGTTTTCAAGTAACAACAAATAGTACAATTGAGAGAAAAGCAGCACAAGCAAAAAACCGTCAAAGGTTGATGCACGAAAACGGTTATAAAATTGCTTATATTATTGATGGAGCAGGCAACTTTCAAAGAAGCTCAGCTATTACCAAAATTTGTCAATACAGTGATTGTACAATTGCTTATAGAAAAACAGAATTTAAAGTATTAGGAAACTTTATTAGAGATAGTTTAATATGATTAATTTTATTGATATTTTCGCTGGTATTGGGGGAATGCGATTAGGGTTAGAATTAGCTTGTCAACAACTAAAAATAAAAACCCATTGTATTTTAAGTTCTGAAATTGACCATAAAGCTTGTGAAACTTATAATTTAAACTTTAATGAATTCCCCAAGGGAGATATTAAAAATATAGATAAAATAGAATATTTTAATTTTCTCTTGGCAGGATTTCCTTGTCAACCTTTTTCTTATGCAGGAAAACATCAAGGATTTGGAGATACTAGAGGAACTCTTTTTTTTGAAGTTGAAAAAATACTAAAAAAGTATCAACCTGACGGATTTTTGTTAGAAAATGTTAGAGGCTTAGTTACTCATGATAAAGGAAGAACCTTAAAAACTATTATCAGTAAATTGAATGATTTAGATTACGGTATTGAATATTTATTATTAAATAGTAGTAATTTTAATGTTCCTCAAAATAGAGTTAGAATCTATATTTTAGGAAAAAAAGGAAGTAAACCTAAATTAACTATTCAATCAGATAAAGGTGCAATTGATTCTCATTCGTTTAAAAAAAATGCTATTCAAGGTAATTTGTTTTCTCCCATCCATCATCCGATTAAACCCCTAACCGTGAAAGATATTTTAGAGGATAAGGTACAAGAAAAATACTTTTGTTCTCAAGATTTTACTAACTTATTAAATCGTGCTGTAAAAGAAAACTTTAATAAATTACATGGAACAAGACTAATTGATTTTAGAGGAGGAAACTCTTTACATTCTTGGGATTTAGGAATTAAAGGAGAATGTACTAATGCCGAAAGAAATTTGATGAATTTATTAATTGCGAATCGTAGAAAAAAAGTTTTTGGAACTCATCAAGATGGTAAAAGTTTAACTTTAGAACAAATCAAAACATTCTACTTTAATGACGATTTAGAAACACTTATTACTAGCTTATTGGCTAAAGGTTATCTTAAAGAGGAATCTGGAAAATATGGACCAGTTTGTGGTAATTTATCCTTTGAAGTGTTTAAATTTTTAGATCCTGATAGTATATCTATTACCTTAACCAGTGCCGATGCTCATAGATTAGGGATTGTTACTAATAATAAGCCCCGAAGACTTACCCCTAGAGAATGTGCAAGATTACAGGGTTTTCCTGATAGTTTTAAATTACATCCTGACGATAGAGCTACCTATAAACAATTAGGAAATTCTGTGAGTGTGCCTGTGGTTGAAGCAGTCATGATAGATTATTTTAAAAATAATTTGAATTAACACAAAAAACCATCTTCACGAATTAATTTTATAGCATTTTTTGCTAACGAATTTTAAGTTATAATTCCTTAATGTATGTACTACAACCCGTAAAACAGAAATTTACTTTGTTAGTTTGCTTATAATATTAAATTACCAACTACGTTATCAGCAAAAAAAAGGTGGGCATTGCCCACCCTACTTAATTATTGTTCTACTTTTTCGACATTGCCGGCCTTCACCCAACCTTCTTGTTGAGAGTTGGGGAGACGAACTTGCTGCCAATCTCCATCCGCAGTGGTTTGTAGTATGATCACCTCAGAATCGTATTCAACACCGCCAATTCTTTCGGCATTTAAGTCAGGTTGCGATCGCACACTTAAACCGGTTGACCAAGTCACTTTTGCCCGATAGGCCCCGTCGGGTAAGTCTTCTGTTTCTTCCTCTGTTTCTTCTTCAATGACAGGTTCTTTAGCCACGACTTCCTCAACGGGTTGGGTTTTGGTTTCTTTATTAACAACCGGTTGCGTTTCAGCTTTAGCGGTGGTTTCTGGGGGTTTCTCTTCAGCAAAGGTGGGTTTTTCGGGGTTAGCATTCATCCGCGCAAAGACGACATAAGCTAAAGAAGCCGTTCCCCCCACTAATAGAAAGATACCGAGGAAAAATCCTAATAAAAATTGAAAAACACCAGATAAACGATTCATAATGATAACAGGATAGGATATAACTTTTAAAGTTGAATCTTAACGTTAATTCCCCTTATTTAGCCACTATTCAAACGTAATTTATTTCTTAAGGAGTCAAAGAATTTAAACTACTTTGACGAGAGGCTAACCGGGCTTTTCCGGCTGCAGCCCACTGCTGCAAAAATTCAATTTCTTCTTGGGCAGTTCGGGCTAAGGGGATAATTTGACTTGCTGCTTGTAAGATATCATCGGTGGTAAAGTCACGGTTTTGACTAAATCCGATGTGCATAGCTTCGATTAAGGTTTGTTCAATTTCTGCCCCCGAAAAATCTGGGGTTTCATAAGCGAGTCGCTTGATGTCGTAAGTTTTCAGATTATGGGGTCGCAGTCTAGATAGATGGACGTTAAAAATCGCTTCTCGTTCCCTCTGGGTAGGCAAACCCACAAAGAAAATTTCGTCAAAGCGGCCCTTGCGTAGCATTTCTGGGGGTAAAGCTTTGATATTGTTGGCGGTGGCGACGACAAACACGGGGGATTTTTTTTCGGCTAACCAGGTGATAAAGGTCCCAAACACACGGCTAGTGGTGCCTCCGTCTCCTTTTCCTTCCACACCAGCAAAGGCTTTATCAATTTCATCGATCCATAACACACAAGGGGCCAACGCTTCTGCTAAATTGACCATTTGACGGGTGCGAGACTCGGACTCTCCCACTAACCCCCCAAACAGTCGCCCCACATCTAACCGTAATAAGGGTAAATGCCAATGGTGAGAAATGGCTTTCGCGGTGAGGGATTTTCCGGTGCCTTGAATACCCACTAATAACAGTCCTCTAGGGTGAGGTAAACCATAAGCCCTTGCTTTTTCGCTAAATGCCCCACCTCGACGCAATAACCAGTCTTTGAGGTTGTCTAACCCGCCTATATCGGATATTTGTTCGGTAGCCGGGTAAAAGTCTAAAATTTGGGTTTGACGGATAGATTGCCGTTTTTCTTCTAAAATAAGTTCTACGTCTTCGGGTTCAATACGTCCATGACTGGCGATACAAAGGGTCAAAACACGGCGTATTCTCTCTAAGGATAGTCCTTGTGCCGATCTGACTAATTCATCTATTAAAGTATCCGATAAAGGTTGTCCTGTGGCTCCTAGAAGACGTTCTATTTCGTCTTTGATTTCTGTGCCGGTGGGAAGGGGAAAGTCAAGGATGGTAAGGACTTCGGTTAATTCGTCGGGAATTTGGACTTGTGGGGCAATAATAATGATATTTTTGGGTTGAGATTTTAAACTACGGGCGAGGTTTCGCAGTTTTCGGGAGATGGAAACATCTTCTAAAAAGCGTTGAAAGTCTCTTAAAATGAAGATTCCGCCGATATTATTGGGCAAATTTTCGACAAATTCTAATGCTTGGAGGGGGTTGCGTCTGCCGACTCCTTCGTTATTGGGGTTATCTTGATAACCGTCTACGAAGTCCCAAGTATAAACCGTGCGGTTTTGCATGGTTTGGCCTGATTGAGCGATCGCATTTTCTAGTCTTTCTTCTTCGCTGGTGGAAATATAGATTAAAGGGTAACAGGCCCGTAGTAGCAGTTCAAATTCTTCTCGAAATGTCATCATTAATTACAATCGTTGGTTATAACCCTATCTCAACAATAATAAAGGTTAGCGGTTAATCTGACTATTTTGGTTAGTTTATAACTTCTGTTGGTTTTCGATGGTTCTCAAGTTATCCATTTTTCAATGAGTGTTCTTGTATCATGGTTTATCGAAGTCTTAACTTGAAATGGATAGAGTTGAGACGATTATATTTTAAACTAACGACAAGTCATTCACTCATAGTTAAATGAGAGGAAAATTATCATGAGTTTAACGTTATATTTTTTGCGTCACGGTGAAACAGAAAGTAGTCTTAAAGATAGTTTTTGTGGCACTCTTGATCCTGATTTAACCCCTCAAGGAAAAGAAATGGCAAAAGCATTTGCTGATGCTTATCAATCTTTTGATTGGTCTGCTATTTATGTTAGTCCCATGAAGCGAACTATTGCCACTGCAAAACCTCTTTGTGAGGCAACCGGAATGGAAATGCAGATTAAAGATGGACTCAAAGAAATGGATTTTGGTCAATGGGAAAATCGCACCCGTGACTGGGTTAAAGAGCATGATTTAGAGGCATATATTGATTGGATGACCGAACCTGCTTGGAACCCTCCCCCCGATGGAGAAACTGCCGTAGAAGTGGGTAGTCGTGCCATGTTAGTTATATCAGAAATTGAAGCAAACTATCCTGATGGAAAGGTGTTAGTCGTTGCTCATAAAACGACAATTAGAATTATTTTGTGTCATTTATTAGGCATTGATTTGGGTCGATATCGTGACCGTATTGATATGTTAGCAGCCTCGGTGAGTGTTATTGAATTTGGGTTACATGGTCCTTTGTTGAAAAAATTAGGCGATCGCTCTTATATGAGTCAAGAATTACAAGATCGTGCAGGAAGTTAACAAAAAAATGGTTGATCACGATCGCTTATTTAAAGAACTCCTTTCAACCTTTTTTCTTAATTCATATTGAAGCACAATCGAGTTCTCAAACAAACTTTAATAGACGAATGTTTTCCTATTTTGCTCGTCTTCATGAAAAGTTTGTGTTACCCATTTATCCCATTGTTATCTTTTCCTATGATTATCCTCAAAAAGCAGCAGAAAATAAATACGAGATTGAATTTCCTGATTTTAAAGTGTTAGACTTTAACTATCGCGTGGTGCAACTTAACCGATTAAATTGGAGAGATTTTATCGATCAACCTAATCCAGTTGCATCAGCATTAATGGCTAAAATGAAAATAGCTGATCAAGATCGTGCGAAAGTTAAAGCACAATGTTTAAGGTTATTAGTAACCTTGAAATTAGATCCAGCTAGAATGCAATTAATTTCAGGATTTATTGATACGTATTTGACGTTAAATCCAGTAGAAGAAAGCATTTTTAGATCAGAGTTAAACACATTTTTACCCCAAGAACAGGAGGATGTTATGGAACTTGTTACCAGTTGGATGCAACAGGGAATTGAACAGGGAATTGAACAGGGAATCATGAGAGAAAAAAACTTAGTTATCCGTTTAATTGAACGGAAACTAGGAACCATTGAACCTGAAATAAAAACCCAAATTCAAGAATTAGAAATTGAAAAAATTGAAGCGTTAGGAGAAGCTATTTTTGATTTTTCTAATATCGAAGATTTAAAAAGTTGGTTGAATCGATAATTATCTTAAATATAAATCAATTGTTTCTAACAACTATGAGAAAGAAATTAAAAAATTTTTTACTTGTTTTAGTGATCACCTTATCTATTGTTGTATCTCCTTTCGTTTATGCACAAGATAATCAAGAAACAGCAAATAAAATTGATGGTTATCCTGTAATTTTAAACGACGACATTTTATTTAAAATACAAGCACCTACTGGCTCATTTTCCTCTGAAGAAAGAGCTAGTACGATTACTCATAGGTTAGAAACATTCGCCGAAGATAATTCTTTATCGGTTGAGTCGATTGAATTAGAAACGCAAGATAATATTACCAGTATCATCGCAGAAGATACAATTTTAGCTACCTTAACAGAAGAAGATGCTAACGCTGCTAGAAAAACTCGTCAAGAATTATCAGAAGAATATTTAGAAATTATCAAAACTTCTATCACTCAATTTAGAGAAGAAAGAACCTTAATTGCGAAAATTTTTAGCTTAGTTTGGACTTTACTTGCTACTTTATCCCTTTTATTGATTTTTACACTAATGGATCTCGTTTTTCCAAAAATATTTAATCTTTTAAATAGGTGGAAAGACACAGTCATTCCTAGTTTGAGAATCCAAAATGTCAATTTAATTAGTTCAACACAAGTAACAAATACTTTAATCGCAGTTATCAAAACAATTCGAGTTATTCTTGTTCTTTTAATACTCTTTTTATATATTCCTTTTATTCTGAGATTTTTCCCTTTAACTCGGAAAATATCACAACAAATTTTTGATTATATTTTTAAAGCAGTTTTATATATTTCTGAATCGGTGCTTAACTATATTCCCAACATTTTTATGATTGGGTTAATTGCTGTTTCCACCTATTATATTATCCGTTTTTGTAAGTTTGTTTTCAAGGAATTAGAACGAGGGAATATTACCATACCTGGATTTTATCAAGATTGGGCAACCCCAACTTATAATATTTTACAATTCCTCATTATCGCTTTAGCTGCGGTGGTTGCTGTTCCGTATTTACCAGGGTTTGACTCTCCTGCTTTTCGAGGGATTTCTGTATTTTTAGGGGTTCTTTTCTCCTTGGGTTCAACTTCTGCTGTAGCGAATACTGTAGGGGGTGTAATCTTAATTTATACCCGTGCATTTCAATTAGGAGACCGTGTACAAATTGGTGATATTATTGGTGATATAGAAGATAAAACATTGCTAGTAACTCGCATTCGTACCCCAAAAAATGTCATTGTTACTTTACCTAATGCAACAGTATTAAATAGTAATGTGATTAACTTTAGTGCCTCAGCAAGAGAAACAGGAATACCCTTAATTATTTCTACTACAATTACCTTAGGTTATGATGTTCCTTGGCGCAAAGTTCATCAAGTTTTATTAGCTGCAGCTGATGTTACAGACTCCTTATTAAAAGAACCTAAACCCTTCGTTTTACAAACCAGTTTAGACGACTTTTATGTGAGTTATGAATTGAATGTTTATACAGAAAAAACCCGTCGATTATTTGAGATTTATTCCGACATTCATCAAAATATTCAGGATAAATGTAACGAGTCAGACATTGAAATTTTATCTCCTCATTATTCTGCGCTTCGAGATGGTAATCAAAATACAATTCCTTCTAACTATTTACCCAAAGATTATCAAGCACCAGGGTTTAGAATTGAAAATTTAGGTAATAATGTTAACAAGCATTCATAACTTTAGTAAATAGGTTGATAATTATCTATAGCTTTTCTCAAACTCATGAGGTACACCTAATATTTAATGTCTGACTCGGAGACTCCTAAAACTAGAAAATTTTGTAACTCACCAGTATGGGAACTGCTATATTTATTTCCATGAACTTGATTCACAGTCAATTAAACGGTCTAAAATAGTGATATCTGTTTGATTGTTACCTTGGCGAACTTTCTGCTCCATTTTTACATTTAAAAGTTCCATTAATAGCCTAATTTTATAAGCTTTTTGTACTGTAGTTGCTACTTGATAAGATTGTAGGGTTTCTAAATTTTCTACATAAGACTTATTGAGGTCAAACTCAAATAAATTAACTAAAGAATTAATAACATATTTTTGTTGAGGACGAGCATTTTTTTCTAATTCAGTCATTGGAGTATCAAATAACTGTTCAATATCTTTTTCACTCGCTTTTTCTTGTAACCAAACTTCAGAAGTAGATACCGGTAAATCAGAGGTTTTCTCATCTACCTTAGCAAAAGCATGAGCTTCAGAATAACTAATTCTGCCATCCTGATTATAATCCGCAGAAGCAACGGTTTTACCAATGCGATTAACCCCACTTAATCCAGCAAAAAAACTCGAACTATAATCTTTATAATCAGCTTCATTCACTTCAGGGGTACACCCCACAGAGGGTAAGGTTTTAATCGTAGCAAAAAAGCCACATCTTGTTTGTTGACTTAATCCTTGATTTCGATTACCATTTTGATAAATATAATTGGCAAATGACCCCGAAAAACATTGAGCCATCATCGTAACAATATGGCTATCTTGCGGTAATTTATCTAAAGTATTGGATAGCTTTTCTACGGTAACAGGGGTATTATTCCACAGCATTAACGCATTATTGTTACTATTTCTTTCATTGAGAATTCCATGACCCGTAAAATAGAGAAAAATAGGTTTTTTAGTCACTGGATTTTGATTGATTTTATCAATCCACCCATTAATATTTTTGAGACTTGCTGAACCATTTAACCCTGGAATATTAGGAACTTTAAACTGTTCTTTACCTTGAGGATTAAGGTAACGAATACTTGCTTCTCCATTATTACCATTAGCAAAAAATACCGTAGTTGCTGGAGACTGAAATCCCATATTTTTTAGGGTTCGTTGAAAATAAAGAATGTTTTTTTCTAAAGCAATTTCGTTAGATTCAGGACTGGCACCACCTCCAATGACTAAAAAATTAGGTTCTGAAGTTTTGGGTTGACAAGGGTCTATAAATTGAGCCGTATTTTGAGTAAAAAAATTATAAATAGCCGGGTTTTCAATTACTTGCTGAGGAGGTTGCCTTTGGGTATCTTGTATCAAGTTAAGAAACCATCCTTGAAAAGATTGATTAACAAAAGATTCCGTTGAAGAAGATTTTCCTAATAATCCAGTTAAACTTAAGGATAAGAAAAAAAGAGCAATTTTTTGATAATTTTTAATCATAGTAAAACAAGTTCCAGTCAACAATCAACGACAAAGCCAAGGTAAAATCAAATATAACTGATAAAATTGCAACCCATAGGATAAAGTTACCTGGGGATTACTGATTTGACACACAGTTTACTATAAAGAAATCATGGAGCGAATTTCTGCATTAGGGTTAGATGTGGGTAAAAAACGCATCGGGGTAGCAGGATGTGACGGAACCGGGTTGATAGCGACAGGGTTAACCACTATCGAACGTCAATCATTTCCTCAAGATGTTCAACAGTTACAAGCATTGGTCAAAGAACGAGAGGTGCAAATATTAGTCATTGGTCTTCCCTATTCCATGGACGGAACCATAGGGTTTCAAGCCAAAAAAGTCCAAAAATTCGCCAAACGTCTCTCTAAAGCCCTAGAATTACCCGTAGAGTATATCGACGAACGACTGACCTCCGTTGAAGCAGAAACTCACTTAAAGGCGCAAAAAAAGTATTCTCGCCATAATAAAGGCTTAGTCGATCGCCTAGCTGCCACCATCATTTTACAACAGTGGTTAGATCAACGTCGTGCTTCTCTAATTTAAGCTTGACATTTTTTGAATGGTATGGGATACTAAGATTTAGCATTGAAAAATGCGGGTGTAGCTCAGTGGTAGAGCGTCACCTTGCCAAGGTGAATGTCGCGCGTTCGAATCGCGTCACCCGCTTTTTAAAGGAAAAACTTCGGGGGGTTAATAGAAATAACTCACTTTCTCCCACAGGGTTACTGGATAGGGGGAGATTCAACCCGATGATTCCTGCTTTTTTAACCACTAACGTGCCTTGAACCTGACCCCAAAGGAAGATTTCTGCCCAGTTGCCTAAGTCGGGCTGATGACCCACAACAGCGAGGCTGCTGTTATGATGATGATACTGAGAATTTAGCCACCAATCAACCCAAAGCTGAGGACTTCCGCCAGGAGAAAGGGGGCTAAATTCCTCTAACTTATCAGTTAAGCCTGCGTTTTGTAAGATTGTAGCAGTTTGACGCGCTCTGAGCAGGGGACTGGTCAAAATAATATCAAATTTAATCTGAATCTCTTTTAACCGTTGAGCGACTTTCTGGGTTTTTTCCGTTCCCCGTTCCGTTAAAGGACGCGCTTCGTCTTTTAGTGAAGGGTTTCGCTCCACTGCAATGCCATGACGAATAAGATACAGTTGTGTCATACGTTAATGATTGCCACGAGGTATTATGAGTAAACCTATTTATGAAATTGTAGACGAATTACCCACCAATAACATGACCGTCAGGGTCTTAAAAACCCTTGATTATGTGGTTCCTGGGGAATGGAACAACTTGGTAGGGTTTGAAAATACCATCCGTACCGTCACAGGGGAAACCGATGAGGAGATGATCCAACAAATCGGCGATCGCGCGGTTTATCTGTTTAATGATAAATCCCAAGGCTATCAAAGGGCCCTCTGGTTATATCAAACCATCGATAGGAGTGACAGTGCCTTAGGTGCGGCGGCCTTAGCCAATAAAATCGGCGAAAAAGTTTCTTTTTTAGGCTTTTTAAACCGCCTTACCCCCAACTCCGATAAAGTCCAAGCCCTTGATTTATCTTTAAAATTAGTGACCGAAGTAGTGGCCTTTTGTCAAATTAATGGCATTCCAGGGGATAGTATCGGGGATTTTGTCGCCTCTTTAGGAGATTATAGCGGAGAATCTTTGATGAGAATGGCGGCTTTAGTCTGTTTAGATGGTTTAATTCCCTTGGGCCCTGATTTTATTATGAAGGTGGAGTCGACCCTTAATAATCTTTCTCCCAAAGAATTAGAGAATAATGGGACTTATAAGGATATCAAAGAAGGTCTACCCGGCAATAAAACCAGTAATCAACTGGATTTTATCGGAGAAAGTTTTGACTCAGTTAAGGGTTGGATGTCAGGATTTGTTAATAAAAAAGAGATTAGTCGAGAGGGACTGTTTGATCGCTTGAGCAACTTTATTGAATATTCAGAAGATAAGTTAGATTATTTTGCAGCCTTTTTAGACATGACCACCAATTATTATGAACATACCGGCACCCAAACCTTAGCCAGACGCTTAATAGAAAGAGCCGTCGCTGAAATATAACTTAACATTTTTTAATGAAGAACGATGGAGAGGCCCCTTAACCCGTAAACTGAGAATAGCCAGACTATGGTGGCGTATTTAGAAACCATTAAGGGAAATATTATGGCAACTCCATCGGATCAAACGCAAAAAAAACCCCTAGAAATTCGAGAAATTCAAGAATTAGCGATCGCTATCTCGGCCAAAAATCTTAATCCCACCATGCTCTCTCAAGAGTTTCTCAAGCAAACAGGAATTGTCCCTAATGAGTGGGAATTAGGCAAACAACCGGTTTTAGGACAAAATCTTTCACAAGTTACCTTTCAAAATGGTGTCAGTATCGTTGCTCAACCTCGCACCATTACCTTTATGGAATCTCTCGGAACCAAAAAACCCGATGAACTGAATATTCCTAATGTCGCTCGTCAATATGTAGACAAACTCTCCAGTGCAGAGTATCAAGGCTTATCCATTACCCCTAAAAGTTTAGTTCCCTTTCCAGGAAATGATCAAGGTGCTAGAAACTTCATTACTCAAAACCTTTTATCCCCTGGTGAGTGGCAAAATTATGGCAATGCACCCTTACAAGCTGGTTTAAATTTACTCTATCAACTCGATCGCTGTCAATTTAGCCTCAGTATTAATGAAGCTAAAATTCAAATGCCGGATAAATCTGCTATTCCTGCTTTATTATTTGCTGGTAATTTTAACTATAATTTAGCGGCTGAAAATCCTCAAGAAGTGATTGCTAAATTAAAGCAAGGAATTGATGATTGGCAAAAGGATTTAAATGCTTTCCAAGAAGTGGTTAATCAAAGATTTTTAGCGCAACAACAGCCAACCAGTTTGTTTCCTACCACCTAGTTAATTGTAAAGATTTAGGAGTGATGGTTTAGGGGTTAGGGAAATTGTTTCTCAACCCCTTATTTATGGATACTTAACAATGGGAGTCTTCGAGAAAAATGATGCAACTCAAACTTACGTCTCAAGCTAACACTAGAGTTAACCTGATGCCATTTGTAACTTTAGGAATTGCTTTAATTTCTATCTCTTTTGCTCCTATTTTTATTCGCTTAAGTGAAGTTGAGTTAGGAGCTAATGGGACTGTTTTTAATCGATTGTGTATCTTTTTTATGGTTTTTGGTTTAGCTCAAACCATTAGACAACGATTTTATTCTCCTGAAACTATTTCAATTGAATCAGCTTTAACTCCTACCCATTGGCTCCTTTTATTATTAGTCGGTCTGATGTCCATTGCCTCCTTAGGACTTTGGGCAATTTCCTTACAGTATACTAGTGTGGCTAACTGTATGCTATTAAATAATATGACTCCTATTTTTACCAGTCTTACGGCTTGGTTGTTATTTAAAAAACAGTTTGATACTAAATTTATATTCGGAATGATTTTGGCGTTATCGGGTGCAATTTTTCTAGGATTAGAAGATTTACAGGGGACAAATGGTCATTTAATTGGAGATTTTTATGCCTTATTATCGGCGGTTTTTTTGGGGATGTATTTTTTAATCGTTGAACAGTTAAGAAGTCGCTTTTCTGCTACAACAATTTTACTGTGGCGGTGTGGAATTGGGAGCTTTTTATTATTGCCTTTTGTGCTATTGACTGAAGGAAAATTATTTCCCCATACCTGGCAAACTTGGTTAGCTGTCATCGGATTAGGAATTATTTCCGAAGGGTTAGGACAACGATTATTAGCCTATTCTTTGGATCAATTTTCTTCTAGTTTTATTGCCATGTTTCTCTTATTAGAACCCATTGTGAGTGCCATGTTAGCTTGGCTCATTTTTGCAGAAGGTTTAACCTCAATCACAGGCCTGGGTTTTTTGATTATTCTAACAGGCATTTATCTCGCCCAATCGAGTGAGTCTGCGGTTCATGAATCTTGAGCAGCCATGAATTATGAGTTAACTTAAAAGAGATTATCATCATAATCAACCTAAACCCATAGGATAAATGTACCTAGGGGTGACTTATTTAGCCTTAGAGTTGACCACAGGGAAAATGTTGATCCATCCAACTAAAAACGGCGATCGCCCTTACCATCTAACCTACTGTACGAACATTCACCCAGGAGAAGATTGGGGGGCTGTTTTTAATAACCTAAAAACTTACATCCCAAAACTTAAAAAAGAACTCGCTCCCCATAACCCGTTTGGCATTGGACTGCGTTTGGCCCAGAGGGCCAGTGAGGAACTGCAACAAGCAGATAAGTTAAACCAACTGAAACAGTGGTTAACCACCCAAGACTGTTATGTCTTTACCATAAACGGATTTCCTTACGGTGGCTTTCATCGTCAAGTGGTCAAAGATGAGGTTTATCGTCCTGACTGGTCTCAAGGCGATCGCCTGAGCTATACTCAGGGTTTGGTGAAAATATTAGCCGCCCTGCTACCCGAAGGCATCGATGGGGGCATTTCGACCGTCCCTTTATCTTATAAACCTTGGTGGCAGTCCAACCCCGGCCAACTCTCGACGATTTTTGAAGGGAGTAGTTTTCAGTTAGCTGAGATGGCTGCACAGATGGCTACATTAGAAGAGGAAACAGGAAAGCTTCTACATTTGGATCTTGAACCCGAACCCGACGCGCTCCTGGAAAACACCGACGAAGCGATCGCCTTTTTTCAAAACTGGCTTTTACCGGTCGGGCAAGGATACCTCCAGCAAACCTATGGGGTAACACCCACCCTGGCCCAGACATGGCTACGACGACATATTCGTATCTGTTATGATACCTGTCATTTTGCCGTGGAATACGAAGATCCGGCCATGGCCTTAGCTAAGTTCCATAAGGCCGGTATTGCCATTGGTAAGTTTCAAATTAGTTCAGCCATTCGTATTCCTATTCCCCCGGAGCAAGCCCAGCGACAAGTGTTAAGGCAACACCTAGAGCCATTTGCTGAGTCCACTTATCTCCATCAGGTGATTGAAAAAGACTCATCCGGGACCGTGCACCATTATCAAGACCTCCAAAATGCGCTCCCTGAGTTAATGAACACCGCTGCCACAGAATGGCGAACCCATTTCCATGTTCCCATTTTCATCGATCGCTATCCCCCCTTTAATTCCACCCAAGATCATATTATTGACATTCTCCAACAACTGTCTCAAGCACCCCAGTGCAACCACCTCGAAATTGAAACCTACACTTGGGAAGTGTTGCCCCCAGAAATGAAACTGGACCTATTGACCTCCATCAAACGGGAATATGAATGGATTTTGTCTGCTTTATCCTCATAATATTTGACTTTAAACAATATGAAAAGAACAGTCGTTATCAATGTCGTTGGTTTGAGTTTACGATTAATCGGTGAGCAAACCCCTAACCTCAAACGCTGGATGAGTCAAGGACAAGTTGCTACCATTAAACCGGTTCTCCCGGCCGTCACTTGTACCGCCCAAAGTACCTATTTAACGGGACAATGGCCCAACCAAACCGGTATTGTGGGCAACGGTTGGTATTTTCGGGATGAATGTGAAGTCAAGTTTTGGCGACAGTCCAATAAACTGGTACAGGCTCCTAAAATTTGGGACGTAGCCCGAAAAATCGATCCCTCCTTTACCTGCGCTAATTTGTTCTGGTGGTACAATATGTACTCTACGGTGGACTATGGGGTAACCCCTCGCCCCATGTATCCGGCCGATGGGCGCAAAATTCCTGATATTTACACTCAACCGGCGGATTTACGCCCCCAACTTCAGGCTGAACTCGGACAGTTTCCCCTGTTTAAATTTTGGGGACCGGCAACGTCCATTGAGTCAAGTCAGTGGATTGCTGAATCAGCGAAATGGGTAGAAAATCGCGTTAGTCCTACCTTAACGTTGATTTATTTACCCCATCTCGATTATTGTTTGCAAAAAATTGGTTGTGATGTGGGGCAAGTGAGTCGGGATCTCCAAGAAATCGATAGCTTATGCGCAGAATTGATCAATTTCTACGAAGAAAGAGGGACTCAGGTGATTATTCTCTCTGAATATGGTATAACCCCGGTTAATAAACCCATTCACATTAATCGCATCTTGAGGGAAGCCGGACTGTTGCAGGTTCGTGAGGAGTTGGGGTTAGAACTCCTCGATGCTGGTGCGAGTCAAGCGTTTGCGGTGGCTGATCATCAACTCGCTCATGTCTATGTTAATGAACCGACGCTGCTACCCAAGGTAAAGGGTTTGTTAGAAGAGATAGAGGGCATTGATTGGGTGCTGGATGAGACGGGTAAGCAAAAATACCATCTTGATCACGAGCGTGCAGGGGAACTGGTGGCAGTGGCTAAACCGGAGGCCTGGTTTACCTATTATTACTGGTTAGATGATCAACGCGCTCCCGATTTTGCTAGAACCGTTGATATCCATCGTAAACCGGGTTATGATCCCGTAGAATTATTCATTGATCCCGAAATTGCGATTCCTCAAGGGAAAATTGCCTTAAAGCTATTGCAGAAAAAATTAGGATTTCGCTATCTGATGGATATGATTCCCTTAAATGCTAATTTGGTTAAAGGTTCTCATGGCCATCTCCCCCAATCTCCCCAAGATTGTCCCGTGTTCATCACCCATCAGTCAAACTTGTTACCACAAGAGGCGATTAACTCAGTGGATGTCTTTCAACTGATGCTGGAGCATTTGGGTGTTAAACCGACCCTTTAACCTTACTATTTATGACTGTGATTGATCATGATCAATTCAACTACACGATCATTGTGTTCTTGAATCGGTCTAGCATTCATGGGATATAAGTTCATAAATTGCTCAATTTGTTGCCTTGATGCTTCTAGGGGTTCTTGGATAACATTCCAGTTCACATTCTCGCTACAAGGCGGTGTGGTTAATGAGCCTTGATAATGAAAATAAGTCACATGATTGTCGATAAAATGACTGGCATCAATCCTCTGTTCTTTAGCTTCTTGTATCCCTTCTCTTGGCGAGAGATTTTCCCAAATTGTTGCTAGGGTTGGGTTTGGTTTTCCTTCCTTGATAAAAAGGCCAATCACGGCAATATTTCCTTGCTCGTTTTGATGAACTAAATGTAGTTCCATCTCACTTTTTTGACCATTTAAAGTGTGTTCACTAGGGGTATGAAAATGAAACTGTTTTAATTCATATTTTTCACCATTAATCATGGCATAACTTCCGGGTTGATAATTAACTTGTATGGTGTGACCATTATTATTAATTACCAAAGGAGTGGCTTGATAATGGGTTTCAATGTTTCCGTTGTCTCTGATTAAATTAGATGAGGCTAAAGCAATGGGTGATTGAAATAATCCCCTTGAACAGGTTTCATATTCAATGCTGATTTCTCCCCATCGCTCAGGATTATTGGCTCCTTCATAACTCCAACTATGATTAGTTTCAGAAGCTCCCAAAACAAGGGACATAGTTGAAAAACTCAATAGCAAACCAACCAAAATCCAATAGATAAATTTAATTCTGTCCATCACAAACTTTTCCTTGATTTCTCTTCTTGTTGACTCCCCTCTCAACGAGAAATCTATAAGTTTATTCCACCTAATTTGATTATATCAATTAGGTGATTTTTTATTGTATAAATTCTTCATTTTACTGACTGCTAATCTTGACGAGTATTAGAAAGGGGGTTTACTCACATCTTGCACCAAAACAAATAAACTTAATAATTATGACAAGGTAGTCAATTGTGAATAATTTAGCATCAAAATTGAACACTTTTGCCTGTCTTGGTGAGCGTTCCCTTGCGCAGATGCGAAGGCGCGGGGTCTCACCGCTCTTGCCTCTTGCCTACCCCCCCTGCCCCCCTTGTAAAGGGGGGTGTTAGCGAAGGTGCAAGATATGAGTTTACTCTTCATCAACGTCTGGCCACAATAACCGTAACGCCATCATTGCAAAACCAATAGCAGCCATTGCTTTTAAGACTTTAGTGGGTAAAAATTGGGCAATGGTTCCTCCCGCAATTACCCCTAAAAAACTAGCTAAAATTAGAGCGGTAATTGACCCGAAAAATACAGCGCGAGGTGACTTAGAACTTCCCCCTAACGCGATCGCTGCTAGTTGACTTTTATCGCCAATTTCGGCTAAAAAAACAGTAATAAAACTTAATCCAAGTAATTGCCAATCCATCATTAAAATTACCTTAACTATTTAATATATCTCCTACCAGTAACCCTGTAATAATTAATAATAACAAAGCTACCGCTATATCTAAGGTTTTCGGCGATAAACGACGGGCTAACCAATAACCAATTAAGACCCCTAATAAGCTAGTCGCAATTAACGCCAATGCTGCTCCGGCAAATACCACCCAAGGAGACTGAGATTCTGCACTGATTAATAGAGTGGCTAACTGGGTTTTATCCCCCATTTCTGCTAAAAATATTGTCAAAAAAGTTGAACTAAAAACCGTCCAAAAACTCCATGATTGTTTAATTTCTGAGGGATTACTAGGAGGAAGATTGGGCTGGTTTTCACTGTTATTTGTTTCAGAAAGATTCATCATTTAAACTTGCTCAATTATTAATGATTAACTATCTTGATAGGCCATGCCATTGGCTTCTGCGTAACGTTCCATAAAACGCATAAATCGATCCCAATGCTCGTCTTTTTCAATATCAAATCCACATCTAACTTCTTTTAATTCGTCCCCTTCATCCCCTCCCCAAATAATTTTTAAAGAAGAGGGAGTGACACTAATTTCTCCTTCGGAATCAATTAAGCGCAAATCTCCGTAGGTTTGGGTTGTGTAACTTCTAAATCGTTCTAAGGATTTTAAATTCTCAAAAATCATCAAGACATTACGAATTCCAGTTTGTTTACTCCGTCGTAACCTAACATTACTTAATTCTTCAGAAATACCAACAAAAAATTCAATAGAAGGGGTAACATCACTCATGATAAAGACTTTTGATAATTTCTCGACAAAATGGGTTAAAATTAAGGAAGAAATTGAAGCATCTGACTCAATTTCCTCCTGACCGTTATCGCTTACTCAGCTTCGCCTCCTTGAATTTTAAGCATGAGAAAGCCCCAAGCTAAGCCGAAAAGAACTAAAACGATTAAGATAACAGCCCCGTTAAACATCATGCTTTCAGCAGTCATTTTTGTTCTCCTAATTGAATGGATAAATATTAATAATTGCCTGACAGTTTTAGCTTATCATTGAAATTACCCTTACAGTAAAGGCTCATCAAGTTTAGCTAAATTTAACCCATCATCCTATAAGTATTGTAAAACACCAAGGTAAAATCACAAGATGTCCTCTTCTGACTCTCTACAGCGTCAACGGCCTCATTTAGCCCTAACCATGGGAGATCCCGCCAGCATTGGACCTGAAATTATTCTCAAGGCGTTGGCTGATCCTACTCTCACCGAAACTTGTGATCTTACCGTCATCGGAACGCGATCGCTACTGCATCAAACCTATCAGCAATTACACTCAACGGGAAAACCCCTAGCGGATGTCGATAGTTTATCAATGATAGACATTCCCTTTGACTCTAACACCCTCAGCCAGATTATCCCCGGTTGTGGTAATGCTGCCAGTGGAAAAGCCAGTTTTATCTATTTAGAGAAGGCGATCGACCATACCCTTGAGGGCAAGTTTGATGGCATTGTTACGGCCCCCATTGCCAAGTCTTGTTGGAAGGCCGCCGGCTATCATTATCCTGGACAAACGGAGGTGTTAGCCCAAAAAGCCCAAGTTGATCGCTTTGGAATGTTATTTGTCGGGCGATCGCCTTATACGGGTTGGACCTTAAGAACCTTATTAGTCACCACCCACATTCCCTTAAATCAAGTTTCTCAGACGTTAACTCCTCAATTAATGTCCCTGAAATTAGACCTATTAATTAACTGTTTACGGCAAGATTTTGGCCTTGAAAATCCTAAAATTGTTATCTCAGGATTAAACCCCCATAGTGGAGAAAATGGCCAATTAGGAACCGAAGAAAAAGACTGGTTATTGTCTTGGTTAGAAACAGCTAAAACACAATATCCCAATGTAGAATTACAGGGCTTAGTTCCTCCCGATACGATGTGGGTCAAACCGGCAAAAGCTTGGTATGGCAACCCTTTACAAGTGGGACAAACCGGCGATCCTTCTAGGGATCAACCCACATTAACGATGAAGAATCCAGCCGATGCTTATTTAGCTTTATATCATGATCAAGGGCTAATTCCGGTTAAGTTAATGGCCTTTGATCAAGCGATTAATACTACCATTGGTTTACCTTTTATTCGGACTTCTCCTGATCATGGAACCGCCTTTGATATTGCTGGAAAAGGCATTGCCAGAGACACCAGCCTTAAAGCGGCCATTAATTTAGCCATTGAGTTAACTCAGCAAAGATTCAAGTAAATTTACTGAAATGATGACTTAAGATAACACCTCTGAGGTGATTAAGATCACCATCTCAGTAGGATTTTGATCAGTGGAAAATACCGATTCATCATTCATAATTAATGATAACTTGAGTAGTGATTTCAGTCATTAACCCATTTCTCTCATCTTTCTTACTGTTAGCATGGTCTATCTGATAGAAAAAAATAGACAACATATCTTAGTCTGTAATTAGACTCAGGAGCAACAAGTTTTTTATCTTGAGGAACTTCCATATTTCATCGGATGATATCCTAACAATTCTATTATTATTAATGTTGAGGAATTTTCTAGACAACAGAATACTCTACTCAAACAAACTAAAAATAGAGAGCAAATCAACAATTTTAGTCAACGGAAACTTTTAGGGTTTCTAGAAGCTTAACTTTTTAAAAAATTTACTTTTTTTATACCCAATTTATCCCTTAATTATTATGAACACCCAGATAAATTATCGTCAAGAAGACCGCCATCTGATCGTTATTGAAGATCAAAAATATCGACAAACTATTTCCTTAGAAGAAGAAACCTATTCTATTGGCAGACATACTAATAATTCTATTGTTATTCATTCTCAACAAGCTTCCCGTCGTCATGGTACATTAATGAAACGGAAAAATCGTGATAGTAATACCTATTCTTACTGGATTATTGATGGAGATTTAGATGGGAATAAAAGTCGTAACGGAATTTATGTCAACGGAGAAAAATGCTTAATTAAAGAGTTAAGAAATGGAGACTTAATTAACTTTGGTTGTGAAGTGAATGCCACCTATTATGCAAGTCATGAATGGTCAAATACAGTTACGGATATTTCTAGTAGCAAACCTCAGAAACTAGCCCATTATTCCTCCGAAGTTAATGGTCAATATACCTTATCCGAACCTTATATCGATTTTGATTGTGATTCTCAACATTTTGATCCTAAAGATACCCTTCAAGCTCAAGAATATCAAGATAATTTAACCCAATTACCCAACAAAGTTTTATGGCAAGAATACTTATTAAATTCTTTAAAAAATGCTAAACAGTATAAAACATCAATGGCAATTATTTTATTCGATATTAATCATTTTAAAGCCATTAATAAAAACTGGGGTTATTCTCTGGGTGATCAAATATTAGTAGAAGTAGCTCAACGGCTTAAATCTAGTTTAAGAAGTAGTGATATTGTTGCCCGTTGGGGAGATGATGAATTTATTCTTTTATTACCGAAAATTAGCCAGGAGGATGATATTGAAAAAATCACTCAGAGAATTTTAAATAATATTAGTCAATGCCTAGAATTGCCTGAAACTCCCTTATATTTAGAATATAGCTTTGGTTATGCAATGTATCCTCAAGACGGAGAAGAGAGTCAGCCTCTTTTACAAAAAGCAGAAATAGCTTTATTAAATCATAAACAAAAGATGGTTTCAGGGGATAAACAACTAAAGTTAACCATTGATCCGAAAGCTTCTAAATTATTAAAAGCAAAAACCGCAATACAACAGGCATTAAACCAGGAACAATTAGAACTATATTATCAACCACAAGTTAAAATAAAGACAGGAGAAATTTCAGGATTTGAAGCATTAGTGCGATGGAATCATCCAGAATTAGGTCAAATTAATCCCCAAAAATTTATTCCTGTTGCTGAACAAACTGATTCGATTTTAATCATGGGAGAGTGGATTTTAAGGGAGGCTTGCCGTCAGAATAAAGCCTGGCAAGAGATGGGCTTACCTAATTTTATTATGTCCGTTAACTTGTCTCCACTGCAATTAAAAGATCCTAATTTTGTTAATACTGTTAAACAAGTATTACAAGAAACAAAACTTGATCCCCATTGGCTTGAATTAGAAATAACAGAAAAAGCCATTCTTGCTAATTCAGAACTCGCTTATCAAGTGTTACAAGACTTAAGAAAACTAGGGGTTCATTTATCAATGGATGATTTTGGAATTGGTTATTCTTGCCTTAATCATTTACCCAAATTTCCCTTTAGTACCTTAAAAATTGCTCAATCTTGCCTTCAAGAACTCACCGAAAAACCAGAGATCATTGCTATTATTTCAGCAGCTATTACTTTAGGAAATAGTTTAGATTTACGGGTTATTGCAGAAGGGGTTGAAACTCATCAACAACTCAATTTATTAGAAAACTTAGATTGTCAAGAAGCCCAGGGCTATTTATTAAGTGAACCCTTAAACTGTAGAGAAGCCACTCAATTTTTAAATCTTTATCGAGGAACAAAAGTTTCTTGTTCATCAATCCAGCACTCAACTCCAATGGGTGTTAGATTAATAGATTTGCTATGATAGACAGAAGGTCTTTTTGGGATAAAAAGACCTCACTGTTACTAATTAAAGTAATCTGATATGTCTGAAATGACTGATGATCACCCCTTAAACTTTCAAGACTTAGACGAAGCCTTAGTCAATTTTGATGAGATTCAAGAACAATTAAACTATCAACAAGCCCAAGAAAGTCTAAGAAATTTAGTTAACCATTTAGATTTAACAGACCAAGAACAGATAGGGTTAGAAAAAGAGTTAAATCATTTAACAGCAATGCTAGAAAAATTAGAGCATTCTGTGGTCCAAATTGCTGCTTTTGGTATGGTAGGAAGGGGAAAATCTTCTGTTTTAAATGGATTATTAGGGGAAGATATTTTTAAAACAGGGCCTCTTCACGGGGTAACTCAAGCCATTGATACCGCTTCATGGACATTAAAACTAGATGATAATATAGAAGGGTTGCAAACAGTCGCTTTATCAGGATGGGGACAGTCTAAAATCGAGTTAATTGATACCCCTGGCATTGACGAAGTAGATGGGGAAACAAGAGAAAAATTAGCCCATCAAATGGCCAAACAAGTCGATTTAATTCTCTTTGTTATTTCAGGGGATATGACCCAAGTAGAATTTGAGGCTTTATCCCAGTTACGAGAAGCAGGAAAACCGATTATTTTAGTTTTTAATAAAATTGATCAATATCCAGAAACCGATCGCTTAGCCATCTATCAAAAAATACGAGACGATCGCGTTAAAGAGTTACTATCTCCTGATGAAATTGTCATGATCGCGGCAGCTCCATTGGTGACAGAAATCATCCAAGATAGTCAAGGAAAATTAAAGCAACAAAGAAAAAGAGGAAAGCCCAACATTGAGGCATTACAGTTAAAAATTTTAGAAATCTTGCATCGGGAAGGTAAATCTCTCGTGGCTCTCAATACCATGTTATACGCCGATGAAGTCAATGAGCAGATTGTTGCCCGTAAATTAGAAATTCGAGACAAAGCAGCCAATCAATTAATTCATAAAGCTACCATGACCAAGGCCATGGCCATCGCCTTAAATCCTGTGACAGTGGTTGATTTATTTACCGGGGCTGTGGTAGATGTGGCCATGATTTTAGCCCTATCTCGTCTTTATGGTATCCCCATGACTCAACAAGGAGCGATCGCACTCTTACAAAAAATTGGGGTGAGTATGGGGGGTATTAGTGCTACTGAGTTTCTGACTTCTTTGGGTTTGAGTTCTCTCAAAGGCATATTAGGGTTAGTCATTCCCACAACCGCAGGATTGTCTTTACTTCCTTATCTTTCCATTGCCATCACTCAAGGGGGTGTGGCCGGGGTGTCTTGCTATGCCATTGGACAGGTGACTAAAGGTTATTTAGCCAATGGAGCCGCTTGGGGTCCCGAAGGACCGAAAACGGTGGTTAAACGGATTTTACTCTCTTTAGATAAAACCTCTATTTTGAATCGTATTAAATGGGAATTGGGCGCTAAATTAAAACGGGTTAAAAATTAGTCCCATAATTCAAACTCTTTAAGATGACTGGTTAACTCTTGAACTCTATTAGCATAGGTGTGTTCAGAGAGGGTTCTTTGTTGAGCTTTTTTACCAATTTCGATGGCTTTTTGAGGATGATTTAGAAGATATTTAATTTTTTCTACACATTCCTCTAAACAGGAAAAGGTCACAATTTCTTCATCTGCTTTAAAAAGTTCACGAGTATCGTCACTGGCTTCTGTTACGACACAAGTCCCCATTCCTGTTGCTTCAAACAGTCTTTTCGCTGAAAAAGAACGACCCGCAATGCCAATATTTTTATGAATCACAATTAAATAAGAAGCGTAGGTTTTATAGAGTTCTTCCCCCCAAACCGAATGATAATAATTTTGACGCAAAGGATTATCTTTTGAGAGTAAATCAACCCCTGAACCATAGAAATCAATGTCAACCTGACGAGATAATTGATCTAAAAATAAAATTCTTTCTAGATGACTTTCCGATAAACTACCAATAAAGCCAACTTTCGGAATTTTTTCGGTCGGAAGAGATACTTTGTCTAAGATACGTGGATCAAAAGCATGGGGCATATGGGCTGCGTTAAAACCACGAATCTGGAAATACTTAGCTAAGTTAGGAATGCCCGATAAAATTAAATCAAAATGACTATAAGGTATTCCCAGATTTAAAGGACAAGCCCACCATAAGATAATATGTTTAACATAATTTCGCCATTCTTGAAGTTGCTTTTTTGTAATAGGAACTCCAGAAAAAATCCAGAGAAATTTTGGTTGCCATTGTTTAATTTGTTCCGTTAAAATGTTATCAATAGCCCAAGGTTCGGGATTACTTTTTAAAAAACGTCGCCAGTACCATTGTAAAAATGGTTTATCTGACCATTGTGGAGGAACCCAAACGCCATTTTCTGCAGCCCATTTATATTGAAGGGGTACGCAAGTGGGAACAATTTGCTGTACGTTATATCCCTGGTCTGAAAATGCTTTGAGATAGGTATCTCCATAGTAAATCTGCTTAGCAAATAAAGCTTGAGAACAGTCTTTATAGTTAAGACAAGAAACTTGGGGATCTCTTTTGATAGCCTTTGTATAAGAACCTTGATAATTTTCCATTAGGAGTAGAAAATCAAGGCTTTTTTGATTTGAGTTGAGGTCTGATTGGATATTCATTGATTGATATTTACAATACTTCAATTTTTTTTGTTGCTCTGATCCACATATCACGGTTAGGATGTTTAGGAAATAGCTCAGTAAATAGGGATGATTTCTTATGTGGCACTATCAATTTTAAAGTTTCTTTAGTTACGCTTGTCAGTGAAGGAACTGGAAATTCTGAAAAGCGATACTTTTTGATTTGGAAAATGTTGAACCCTATTTTTTTTAAGATATCTGTCAGAATCTTTTCAGAGACAAAACTGAGATGATCAGGAAGATAATAAGGTTTATGATGATCTTGACTGTTCAGATCAGCACTATCTCCCGTTTGAATTAATAATTCTCCTTCTTCGGTTAAAAGATTACTCCAATTGGTTAAACTTTCTATCGGGTTAGGTAAATGGGAATATACATTCAATAAAGAGATAAAATCATATTTTGTTTCACATTTATCTAAGTCAAAAAAACTTACATTTAATCCTTGGTTTTGGGCTGATTTTTGTTTATAAACATTGGGTTCAATCCCTTGGATATTACAAGTACCTTCACTAAAAATTTCAATTGCTTTAATAAATTCACCATGACCGCATCCTATATCTAACCATTTTTTACCTGAAAACTCTTGGCATTTTTCCCCATAAAAATCCTTGATAATTTTGAGATAGGTTTCAACTTTTTGAGAACTAAAGTTACCCGTTACATCGATAGTTTTTTCTCCACGATGTTGCCCGATTTCATGAGCTTTTTCAATTTCACTTCTATCAGGTTGGGGATTAACGTATAATAGTCCACAGTTTTTACATTTTACTAAGTTAAATCCATTTTCTGTATCATATAGTTGAATTTCAGAGGAGGAACAATTGTAGCAGTTTATTTGTTGTGTTTTCATGATTTTTTTATTGTCATTAATTTTACACTCTAAAAAATAGTTCAAGTAAATTAAGCAAGTTGCATTACTTCTAGTAATTGTTTTCTCTCTTTTTCCCAACTAAAACATTCTTTGACTCGTTGCCATCCTGCTAATCCCATCTGTTGTCTTAAATCAAAATCTTGAGCTAATTCTAAGATATTTTGTGCCATTTCTTCAACATTTCCTTCATCGACTAATAAGCCTGTTTCTCCTTCTAAAACTGACTCAGGAATCCCTGCGTGTCTAGTAGAAATAACAGGTAAACAATACCCCATAGCTTCTAAGATTGCAACAGGTAATCCTTCTTCATCGCCACTATCAGGGTCAACAATACTATGCTGCAAAAATATATCAGCTTTTTTCATCAATTGCAAGACAAATTCATTCGGTTGTTTGCCATGAAGAATGACTTTATCCTCTAGTTGAAAAGCATGAATAAATTGTTTAACTGCCGGTAGTAAGTCTCCTGTCCCTACATAATCAAGTTGTAAATTAGGATAATTTTTAGTAGCTCTACGAAAAGACTCTAATAATAAAATAGGTGCTTTTTTTCCGACCATTCTTCCTACAGCGAGGCAACGAATTAGTTCATTTTTTTGTCTTTTTATCGGTTCATTTGGGGTGTCAACCCCATAAGGAATAACATGAATTTTATGTTCCTCAATACCCAGATCAATTAGTCGTTTTCGACTGATTTGATTCATGGTAATAATTCCGGTAGCTTGTTGATATTGCTTATATTTTTTTCGCCATTTTTCTTGACGTAAATAAATAGAAACATCTGCCCCATGAGCATGAGCAAAATAAGGAATCTTTAATTTTTGAGCTATTTCAAAGTAAGAAAAAGCATAATTTAAGTATTCTCCTAAAATAACTTTAACTTGATGATGTTTTAAAAAGTTTTCAATGGCTAAATTAATTGATTCTTGATTTGACTGCTTAAATAATTTTCGGCCTAAATAATTTTTTAATCCTAATTTAAGACCTGTTACTTCGATATTATTAATTACTAAAGAAGGAGCATCTACAGTCCAATGTCCACAATAAGGTTTTTTATTACTATTAGCAACAATAACAACTTTATTAGGTAATAAGTCTTTCATGTGTCGTTGAATAAAAGTTTCAGAAACTGCCCCAAGATTTGGAGCGCAAATTGCTAAAGGGGTATTCATAATATAAGAAAATTATTAGTTAATATTTAGGATAATAATTTGATTAGTCAAGATTACTTTTAGAAGTATAGCACGAGATGTTTTTAGTGTTTACAAAGTTTCGACTAAACGTCAGTACCAAATTCGCTTTTATAGGGTTCAATACATATCACTATTGTCTGTTGGGTATTGCCGAGTGTCTATTCTTATTGATAGCCTATGATAATCGGAGTAGGGTCTACCAAGCTTTTTGCCTTGAAAGCAAGCGTTATCAGGCAATGGGCAACCATAAGACAAGCTTTTTTCAATCGTTAACAAAATTTACAACTATGGGTCTTGACGAAGTCTTAAAATTTGCTGTAATCTTCTATAGTAATTAGGCTATGATTTAACAAAAAAAAATAGAATCAAGTCTATAAAGCGGTCAGCAACGGACTTCTAGGGGCATCGGGGGCCAAAGCGCAGGATTCAAAAAGGTCTTGGCCTTTTTCCCTGTTCCTCATCCATTAGGGGTTGTCAGTCAATTTACGGAAATGTCTCCCTAAACGACATTGGTCACATACAATCAAAACAGGAAAAGACCTTAAGTAAAATTTAACAATTGGTCATGCAAATAACGAATCGAATTCATTTTAGAAATATTAGGGGTGATATATTTGGCGGGGTAACTGCAGCCGTGATCGCCCTTCCCATGGCTTTGGCCTTTGGGGTAGCATCGGGGGCAGGTCCGGCTGCGGGGTTATGGGGTGCTGTATTAATCGGGTTTTTCGCTGCTTTGTTTGGGGGAACCCCCACCCTGATCTCTGAACCCACGGGGCCAATGACAGTGGTTATGACAGCTGTGGTCACAAAAATGACCGCCGCTGACCCGGAAAAGGGTTTATATATGGCCTTTACCGTTGTCATGTTAGCAGGGATTTTTCAAATTATTCTCGGTTCTCTGAAACTGGGTAAATATATTACCCTGATGCCTTATACGGTCATTTCTGGCTTTATGTCGGGGATTGGACTGATTTTGATTGTGTTGCAATTTGGTCCATTATTAGGATCAGAAAACCCCAAGGGAGGGGTGATTGCTGCTTTGAAAAACGCCCCTAACGTGATGGCCAGTTTAAGCGCTCATACCGGTGAAGCTATTTTAGGGGTATTAGCGGTGGCCGTTTTATTCTTAATGCCCTCAAGATTGAAGAAATTTGTACCGCCTCAGTTAGTGGCGTTAGTGGGCTGTACCTTAGTTTCGATGTTTTTCTTCTCAGGACAAAACATTAAGACTATACCTGAGTTTAGTACCGGACTGCCTTCTTTAGTGGTGCCGACTTTTACCCTAGCACAAACTCAGAGCATGATTGTCAATGGGCTAGTATTAGGAATGTTAGGCTGTATTGATGCTTTATTAACGGCAGTGATCGCTGACAGTTTAACCCAAACTCAACACAACTCTAATAAAGAATTAATTGGTCAAGGAATTGGTAACTTAATCTCTGGTTTATGCGGTGGGTTACCCGGTGCTGGTGCAACCATGGGAACCGTTGTGAATATTCAAGCAGGGGGACGTACTGCTTTATCAGGTTTATCCCGTGCGTTAATCTTATTAGTGGTGGTACTTTGGGCTGCCCCTTTGACTCAAAATATTCCTCTAGCGGTGTTAGCCGGTATTGCCTTTAAGGTGGGTATCGATATCATTGACTGGAAGTTCCTCAAACGCGCTCATAAACTGTCTTGGAAAGCAGCCGCCATCATGTATGGGGTAATGTTGCTGACTGTCTTCTATGACTTAATTACTGCCGTGGGTTTAGGGGTATTTGTTGCTAATATCTTAACCATTGAAAAATTAACCGATATTCAAGCCGATCGCGTTAAAGCCATCGATCACCCTGAAGACGATCGCTTAGCAACCTACGAAGCTCAGCAGTTGATGAAAGAAGCCAATGGCCGCATTATGTTACTAGACTTAGCCGGTCCAATGAGTTTCGGTGCAGCGAAAGCCATTACCCAACGTCAAACCATCTTAGATAACTATAAGACGTTGGTGATC
This sequence comes from Cyanothece sp. BG0011, assembly GCF_003013815.1. GTDB lineage: Bacteria > Cyanobacteriota > Cyanobacteriia > Cyanobacteriales > Microcystaceae > Crocosphaera. The sequence goes on from NZ_PRLH01000002.1 coordinate 73,455, forward strand.
GACTTAACCCATGTTCCCCTACTGGGGGTTACGGCCACCTTAGCCTTAGAGAAAACCATCGATGACGCTTACGCTAAAGGGTTAGAAGTGTTCATTGTGGGTGGGGAAGGAAAAGTCAAAGAAAGACTGCAAAAATTCAATATCTTGGATCGGGTTCCCCATCGCAACCGTCTGAAAACCCGTGTGGCTGCCCTACAGTTAGCAGTTGCCAGTCTCAACGGAGATACCATCGATGACATTCAAAACGAAATGGGAATCAATGGTTCTCATTTTCCTGAAGATGATACCAACTCAAGTAATGGCATGGCCAAAGAGCGATCGCCATTCTAAATAGAAGAGACAGAAGTTTTCATACTTCCCTAGTTTCTCTCTCTCTCCTAAACAATTGTCCACTTAGTTAAAAAACCATGTTCATTTATCCACCTATTCCACTCTTAGCCACAGAAAGCACAGCCAATCTCGGTCCGATGATTTTAGCTGGTGTGTTAGTCAGTTTGATTATTATTTATTTAGCCAGTAAATTAGGGGGGGAAATCTCAAGGGCCCTTAATTTACCTCCCGTCTTAGGAGAATTAGTCGGGGGTGTGGTAGTTGGTGCCTCTGCCTTACATTTGTTAGTGTTCCCCGAAAGCGGTGCCACAGCTTCAGACTCAGTGTTGATGAGTTTCCTAGAATTAGTCGCTGGTTTAACCCCGGAAGCAGTTCCAGAAGTGTTTAACACCCAAAGCGAGGTCATCTCGGTTTTAGCGGAAATAGGGGTGATCATTCTCTTGTTTGAAATCGGCTTAGAATCGGATATTCGGGAATTAAAAGAAGTGGGTTATCAAGCAGCCATTGTGGCGGTTGTTGGTGTGGTTGCACCATTCGCGGCTGGTACGGTGGGCTTGATGTTACTCTTTAATGTTTCGGTCATTCCTGCTATTTTTGCCGGTGCGGCCTTAACTGCTACCAGTATTGGTATTACGTCGAAAGTTTTGTCAGAGTTAGGTTATTTAAAGTCCAAAGAAGGACAGATTATCGTCGGCGCTGCTGTGATTGATGATGTATTAGGGATTATCGTTTTAGCGGTTGTGGCTAGTTTAGCTAAAACAGGGACGGTTGATGTTGTCAATGTCGTCTATTTGATTATTAGTGCTACCGTCTTTTTATTAGGCTCGATTTTCTTAGGAAAATTCTTTAATAACTCCTTTATGGCGGTTTCTGATTTATTACAAACCCGTGGAAAGTTAGTGATTCCTGCTTTAATTTTTGCTTTCTTCATGGCATTTTTAGCGAATATTATTCAACTAGAAGCGATCTTAGGGGCATTTGCCGCCGGGCTAGTTTTAGATGAAACTGACAAGCGCAAAGAATTGGATCAACAAGTGGTTCCCATTGCTGATATTTTAGTTCCCATTTTCTTTGTCAGTGTGGGAGCAAAAGTTGATTTAGGTGTACTTAACCCCTTTGTGCCTGAAAATAGAGAAGGTTTAATTATTGCTACCTTTTTAATTGTTGTTGCCATTATCGGCAAACTGATTACAGGATGGACTGTGACAGGAAAAGAAAAAGTTAATCGGTTAGCCATCGGTTTTGGTATGATTCCTAGGGGAGAAGTGGGCTTAGTTTTTGCTGGTATTGGTTCAGCTAGTGGGGTATTAAGTCAGTCTCTAGAAGCTGCTATCATTGTGATGGTAATTCTGACGACCTTTATTGCGCCTCCTTTATTAAGATTTGCTTTTAAAGAACCTTCAGAAACCGGGGAAAAATTATCGAAGGCTGATGCAGCGAACTGAAGCAAAAAAGAAGGGACAATATCGAGTTGATGATTGTCCCTTTTTTACAGTTTTCATGGTAAACTAATAAGCCGATATGGTAACAGCAGTAAAAATGACAAAAAGAAACCCGTCAAAAAACAGGTTGAAAAATTTCATTATTAAAGCAATTAGATTATTAAAAGATGATAATTTTATGGTAGGCATTCATCTTGTCGAAAATATTGTTTCTAAAGTTCTATCCGTTGCTTTAGTTCTTGTCATTGGGGTTTCTTTATTTGATTTATCTTTAGTCTTAGTCACAGACCTTTTTTCTGCCGAACCTGTCGGTTTTTTTAATAAAACATTGATCGAAATTTTCGGACTATTTCTGAATGTATTAATTGCTTTAGAACTATTAGAAAATGTTACGGCTTACTTAAGAAAACATATTGTTCAAGTTGAATTAGTTGTGGTAACTGCCTTGATCGCAGTAGCGAGAAAAATTATCATTTTTGACCCGACGAAATATGCTAAAAATGATTTAATTGCTTTAGCCTTTGCTTGTCTGGCTTTAGCTGCGAGTTATGCTATAATTCGCTTTATCAATCAAAAAACTAATTAAAAACTAAGGGAGTTCAAAGATTACGATACTATTATGTTAGAAGCTTTTATTTTTGCGACAATTTTCTTCGGTTTCTTTGGCATCATTTTGAAAGATAATTTAATGATGAAAATTATTGGCATGGATGTGATGAGTACAGGGGTGATTGCTTATTATGTCTTAATTTCGTCAAGAAATGGTCTATTTACGCCGATTATGAATGAAAGTACCCAGGATAATTATGCTGATCCTGTCCCGCAAGCGGTGATTTTAACAGCCATTGTGATTGGCTTTTCTATTCAAGCGTTAATGTTAGTTGGGGTGATGAAATTAGCCCAAAATAATCCAACCTTAGAAACCAAAGAAATTGAGAAAAATAATACTCCTATTAAGAATTAATAATCAAAAAAAAGTGAGTATTTTGTGAAAATAAATGATAAAATTCTTACTACCTTAATAATAATCCCTGATGAAAGCCTTAACAATTATTTGGATAGCCTTACCTTTATTTATTGGATTTAGTATTTATTTATTGCCTAAAATGGCTCGCTACCTTGCTTTGGGGGTAGCTATTTTTTCCTTGGGTTATGCTTTAAAAATTTTTAACATTGAATCCCTTTTAGAGTTTAAATTACTGGATAGTTTTGGGGTTATTCTCTTAATTGATAATTTAAGTGGCTTTTTTATTCTTACCAATGCTTTAGTGACCTTGGCTGTCCTTTTTTACTGTTGGCAAAGCGACAAAACAGCCTTTTTCTATACTCAAATTATTATCCTCCACGGCAGCGTCAATGCTACTTTTATTTGTGCTGACTTTATTAGTATCTATGTGGCCCTAGAAGTGATCAGTATTGCCGCCTTTTTACTCATCGCCTATCCCAGAAGCGATCGCTCGATTTGGGTGGCCCTACGTTATCTTTTTGTGAGCAACACCGCCATGTTATTTTACTTGGTGGGGGCAGTCTTGGTGTATCAGTCCCATCATTCTTTTAGTTTTGCCGGATTAAAGGGATCTCCCCCAGAAGCGATCGCCTTAATCTTTTTAGGACTTTTGGCCAAAGGAGGGATTTTCGTATCAGGGTTATGGCTACCCTTAACCCATTCTGAGTCAGAAACCCCGGTTTCTGCCATGTTATCGGGAGTGGTGGTAAAAGCTGGGGTTTATCCCCTCATTCGTTGCGCTTTGATGGTGAGTGAAGTCGATCCCATTGTCCGCATTTTTGGCGCAGGGACCTCCTTATTAGGGGTGGGTTACGCCGTGTTTGAGAAAGACAGTAAACGGATGTTAGCCTTTCACACGGTTTCTCAGTTAGGCTTTATTTTAGCGGCCCCAGAAGTCGGAGGGTTTTATGCTTTAACCCATGGCTTAGTTAAGTCTTCTTTATTTTTAATTGCTGGGATTTTACCCAGTCGTAACTTTAAAGAGTTAAAAAAGTTACCCATTGATACACCCATTTGGATCGCTTTAGTCATGGCTAGTTTTTCGATTTCGGGGTTTCCTTTATTATCCGGGTTTGGGGCAAAAGTATTAACCATGAAAAACCTTTTACCCTGGCAAGTAATTGCCATGAATCTGGCTGCTTTGGGAACGGCGATCTCTTTTGCTAAATTTATCTTTTTACCCCATGCAAAAACAGGGGAAATTAAGGTGAAAGCCGGGTTTTGGGCTGCTATTGTTTTATTACTAGGGGGGTTAATTCTTGCCAATGGCATTTACTATGAAGCCTATAGTTTCAACAATATTGTCAAACCTTTGGTGACCATTTTCTTAGGATGGTTAGCTTATCATTTCTTCTTTCAAAAAGCGACTATTAAATTATCCCGTACGGCTGAGAATTTTGACCATTTAATTGGGGTGATGAGCTTGATGTTAATTTTTCTATTTTGGCTGGTCTTATCTCCAGGAATTCGGGGGGTAACGGGTTAAAATTAGCTTTCATATTGATAACCACTTATGAGGGGTAACGGTTCCTATGATCTCTTATTTAGATTTATTATTAAAACTGACGATCTGGTTTTTACTGACATCTGATTTTACGCTGGCTAACATTATTATTGGCGTGACCATCTGTGTCTTATTACCCAAAAAACTTACCTCTCCAGGAAAACTAAAAGACTGGTTGCGTGCCTTAATAGAGGTTTTAATCGCTATTCCTCAAGCCTACATTGAAGCCATAGAAATTATGTTATTTCCCCATAAGGAAGAAGATATAACAATGGAAAGGGTTAAACCGAGAAGAACCCCTGGATTAATTTTTTTAGATATCTTTTTAATCACCTTCACGCCGAAAACAATTGTTTTAAAATATCATGAAGAAGGATGGTATGAAGTCCATCGTATTAAACGGAGAAAATCATCATGAATGTGATTCTAGTTATTATGATTTTAGCCTTAGTTATTCCTATTTACGAAGCTTGTAAAGATAGCGATATTTGGCAAAAAATGTTAGCCTTTGCTAGTATTGCCACTAAAACATCTGTTATGATTTTAGTGATCTCTATCTTAAGAGATGATTGGATGATAGGAGTCGTCGGAGTTCTGATCCTTAGCTTAGGTAACGCTTCTTTAATGTTACTGGCACAAATTTTAAAACGTATGAAAATAATCGACAATTGATAAGTTTATCATTCACTTTAGTCTCATTAAATCTATGATTACCTATTTAAGTTATTTTTGTATCGGGGTTGGTCTCATCTTTTGGTTTTGGGGAACTTTTCCCTTAGTGGGCGATCGCTCAGTCTTATATAAACTTCATAGTCTATCGGTAGCGGATACATTGGGGTCAATGAGTATTATTTGTGGACTCCTTTTAAAAATACCGAGTGAATGGCCGTTATTAATTTTAGCGATTCTTTCTCTGGCCATTTGGAACACAGTATTAGGTTATGTTTTAGCTTACTGTTCGAGTAGTGAAGACAATCAACAATAATCCACTTTGTTTATTTTTTTAGTTCTAAAATGAATGACATTTATCTTTATGTTATCAGCGCTTTATTACCCCTTTCTGCTTGTTTAACGGTCTTACAAGTTAACCCTTATCACGCCTTAGTAATTCGGGGTATTTTAGGGGCGGTAGCTGCCTTAGTCTATGCCATGTTTGGGGCTGCGGATGTGGCCTTAACGGAGGCATTAGTAGGAACTATGTTGGCTATTACCCTTTATGGGGTTGCTGTTCGTTCTTCGATGGTGATGCGTTTAGGAATCGTAGAAACAGACACAAAAAATCAAGAGAAGTTTAAACAATTAATTAATCATTTAAGAACGATTTTGAATCAATATCATCTACGGTTAGAACTGGTTTGTTATGAAGATGAAACCACGTTACAGCAGGCCTTAAAAAATGAGAAAATCCATGGCACTTGTCAAGAAAGTTTAGATAGTGATTACCCTTATCATACAGTGACAAGAATTCAACGACTTTATGAGATTATTAAACCAGAATTATCCTCATCTTTAATTACTTATCTTAATCCCTCAGATATCAAGGAGAAACAGTCATGAAATGGGTTTATATTATTGCAGGAGTGGCACTGTACCTGAAAATGTTACTCATGCCTAATGCTATGGCTGAAACGGTGGATCTTTCTATGGTTGAAACCATCGTACAAGATAGTGGGGTTCCTAATGCGGTTTCTGGGATCATTTTCCGCAACCGTCTCTATGACACTATTTTTGAAGTGGTTGTGTTTACCCTCGCTGTGATGGGTGTCAGGTTTCTAATGTCCAATGAACAACCGTTAACCCACATTTATCAATTTAATGATCAGCCTTCCATTGTTTTAGCACGCTTGGGGGCTACTATTGCTGCTTTAGTCAGCATTGAATTAGCCATTCGGGGACATCTTAGCCCAGGGGGTGGGTTTGCGGCCGGGGTGGCCGGGGGAACGGCTATCGGACTGGTGGCCATCACTTCTCCCCCGGAATGGATGCAAAAACTTTATCAACGTTGGCAGGCAGCCACCTGGGAAAAAATTTCTGTGCTAATTTTCATTATTTTAGCGGTTATTAGTTTGATCGGGATACAATTGCCTTACGGAGAAATGGGAACTTTATTGAGTGGTGGTATGATACCGTTACTCAATATTTTAGTGGCCATTAAAGTTGCGTTGGGATCGTGGGCGGTGATTTTAATTTTTATTCGTTATCGAGGGTTATTGTAAGGACAACCTAGGGAAATAATTTGATTATTGCTCATTTTTCTTTAACGGTTAGTTCTATTAAATTCTCAATTTTTTTGATACTCATATCACCAGCTAAATAACCAATTCCTCGGTGTAAATGGAGTCTAAATTGTGTCATTAATGTCTCTTTATCGGTTCCTAACCCGTCTTGATGACAGCGTTGTTTTAAAGCAATTAATAATAAATCTGCCATGTCTCCTCCAAACACTCTCCAGGTCATTTCTACATTACTATCGAGGATAATGGGAACCGGAGAGGGAATACTCGGTTCGGCTAAGGAACGACAAAACCCCCATCGACATAAAATATTCCACTGTTCGATTTTGGTGTATCTTTTCAGTTTAATTAGCTGATCTTTTGCCGTTTGTGATAACCGTATTTGTTTGATGGGTGACTCCATAATCATTCCATGTAGGGTGGGCAAACTTGATAATTATTCGACTCTTCTATTTTTTGTTTACTTTGCCCACCTGAGTAAAATGGTGGGTTACGACGGATATTCATACCTACATTATACTGACATCTTGCACCAATACATAAAAACTAAACAAAAAACTAGAGAAAATTAATTCTCAAGTAGTTACGGTCAAAAACAAACATTATTGCGATCCCCCCCCTGCCCTCTACCCCCCCTGCCCCCCTTTTAAAGGGGGGTGTGGGGGGTGTAAGAGGGGGTTGCTTTTGGGAGAAATTTGTGTGAAAATAGTAATTATAAGCTTCATAATGGAAATATAAACTAAAAATTTAAAATTGGCACTATCTACCATTATGACACAGTGTATCATAAACGGAAATCCTTGGCAAGCTTTGAAGCAAGAATTTTCAATTTTTTTCAAGATTGAATGAAAAAAGAATTACCAAAAATAGCGATCGCTATTTACGGTAGTTTGACGGTTATTAGCATCATATTCTAGCAGATAGGTATGAGCGATCGCATCTTGTTGGGTGAGTTGCTGTAACTCTTCTTGTCGTATTTCGGTGTCGGTAGACAGTAAGATAACTTGATGGGAAGCAGTGGGAAAATAACGTTCAACTAAATTATTGCGATGAGAAGAGTCCAGTCTACCCAAAGGAGTATCAATAGCAATGGGTAAGTTGCGTCCGGAAACCCTTGCTAACCCCCACAAAAATGCGATGGATAACAGTTGTTTTTCTCCTGCGGATAAACGATGTTTCGGAACGGTTTCCCCTTGAGGATCATAAAGAGATAAACTAAAGTCATGGGTATCAATAGCCACCCGATGAACGAGATCAGATTTATGGAGTAAATAACGGAAACATTCGGTTACTTCCCCTTCTAATTTATTGAGTTTTTTGAGGGTTAATCGTTCCTTAAATAATTGTAGCGTAGTTTGAACTTTAGCAGCCGACTTAATAATATGTTCATTATTTTGTTTTTCTAAGACTTCATCGGTGTAACTTCTTAAGTCTTTAATGGTCATTTGTACTGCTTTTTGTGCTTCTCTAATACGTTTTTCTGCTTGGTTATATTCCGTTTGATATTTAGCTGCTTCTTTTTGTGCATTCGTCAGTGCATCACTGAGTTTTTGATAGTCTTCTGGGGAAGCAGCAACCTGTAATTTTCTTTCGGTATTATCTAAGTCAACTTCTAAAGTTTGTAATGTTTCTAAATATTGTTTAGCGATGTCGAGTTGGGATGGTAATTTATAGTCTAATAAGGTAGTAAGTTGATTTAATTCCTCTTCTGTTATCCCTAACCGATGGGAAAGATTTGTATTAGCATCTTGGTTAAGAGTTTCGTATTCTTGTTGTAGAAATGTTTCAATTTTCTGCAATTTTTCTTGAGTCAGTTGGAGGGTTTCTAAATAGTCGAGTAATTTTTGATCTCGTTGTTGTAAGACAGTTTTAGCTAAGGTAGCTTGTTGTTGTTTAATTTCAATTTCTCCTTGTTTTTTTGCTTCGGTAAGTAAGGGAGTAATTAAAGCTAAGGGTAAACTGGTGGCTGCTAGGTTTACCATCTCATTACGTTGTTGTTGTAGTTTCTCTTTTAACTGATCAATATTTTGTTTGAGTGTACTACTTTCTGCGGCTATTTTTCCTCCTTCTATTCTAAACTTTTCAGTTGCTTCTTTTACTTTTTTATCAGCGCGTTTAAGTTGATTGTCTATGGATGCGTAATCTTGGTTAGCATTCTCTAATTCTTGTTTGTAATGGTTTAACTTATCTTCAATTTCTTCTATAGTTTTCAGTTGTTTTTGGGTGGCTAATTTTTTCTGTTTACGGTTAACTAAAACCTCTAAATCTACAGCTAGTCTTTCCACTAATTCTAATCCTAATAAAGACTGTATCGCTTGAATAACACTACTGGGTGGGGTTTCTTGTTCAGCTAATTCTTTAACCTGTTCCCCATCGAATAAGAATAAATTAGAAATCCCTAAAGGTAATAAAGTTTCGATATATTCATCCCAAGTTTCAGCTAATGCTTTAGCTGGCCAATCTTCTTCAAGAATACCTAAAGTATCTTTACCGTCTTTGGGTTGTTTATTCCAGCGTCTAACAATGCGTATTTCTTTCCATTGGTCATCAATAAAATGTTCAAACGCTAACTCTATCCTAGTTTCTTCTCCTAAAGGGGTTTGGTTGTTAATCGCTTGAATCAAAAAGTCGCTATAACTGAGATTATTACGAGTAGAACATTGGGCCCTTTGTCCATATAACGCGAGACGAATGGCATCCATAAGGGTGGTTTTTCCCCCTCCATTCATTCCACCAATGAGGATAATGGGGCGAGTTTCGTTATCTTTTTCCGTGCGTAGATTAATAATATTTTTACCCGCATAAGGACCAAAATTCTGTAATACTAACTCAGTAAATAACATAAATAAATCAATCAAGTTATCTTTTGTTTTTATGATACTATTAAATATAGCACAGTTTCATTAGTAAGGTATTAATAAAATTAATAAAAAATGACTCGACAGGAACAGCATAATGAAATTGCCTAATCAAGATAGAATTAAACAAGAGCAAATTCTTGAGAAATTGACGACTTATGCGCTTAATTTTAATCATACTGATGGTAAAGATAAGGCACGTCTTTTTAATGCTAAATTAGGCATTACTTTGAATAATAAAGAAAAGCTAATAAAAGCAATTTTCGATGCAGTCAAGACTCAATCAGTCGCTTACCATACCACCAGTCAATATGGAGATAAATATGTGATTGACTTTATAATGGAAACAGAGGTAGGAAAATCAAACATTAGAACTGCATGGATTATTGCTTTCGACGAAAACTATCCCAGATTAATTTCTATATATCCTATCCAATAAGGAGAGTAACAAAAATGAATACTATTAAACTACATGATACTGTTGCACTTTTAGAAGATATTAAAACTAATCAATTTATGACAGATAATCCTATTTTATTACCAAAAGGACAAGTGGGTACAGTGGTAGAAATTTATAATAAGGGAGAAGCTTATGAAGTAGAATTTTCGGATAAAAATGGACAAACCTATGGTTTAGTTACCTTAAATTATAAACAAGTCATCTGTCTTCATTATGAAAAACCTTGTTTAACAGTCTTGTAAAGAAAAATATTAGTTAATAATAACTAAAAAAGTTTCGGTAACATAATCAACAAAGTCTTTGGGCAGAATTTCTCCTGTGGTTTTCCACCAACGACTATTCAAATCAACTGTTCTAATTTGTTCGGCAATAACTGAACCTTTTATTTTGAATCCATTCGGAATCTCAATCATCATTTTAACTTGTGGTTTAATGGTACTTGTAATAGGAGTTACTATGACTATTCCTTGACGTGCTAAATTATATTTAGTATGACTCAGAACTAAACAAGGTCGTGCATTGCCTGATTGTTCTCTTCCTTGAGTTGGGTTTAGATTAATTTTAATTATTTCTCCTCTGGAAATGTTAAGCATGGTTTTTAAATCAATTCGCGTCCAGTTGATTCACTTTCTACAAAATCAATAATGTCATCAGGATATTCAAAATCTTGGGGAATACTGGCCAATAATTCATCAAGATTATTCACTTTTCTTTTTTTAGTAATGATGAGTGCGTTTTCTGATTCGGTTAACTCAATGATTGAGTTTTCTTCGATACCGAAACTTTCAGCAACTTTATAGGGAATTCGTAACCCTAGACTATTTCCCCATTTTTTAGTTCTATTTCCATTGTTTAACTCCTTTTATTTTTGACTATTATGACATAATTAATTATGGATTGTTCTCATTTTCTGGGTTATTAATCGGTTGACCAAATTTAATGGTTCCCCAAGATAATT
>NZ_PRLH01000061.1 GCF_003013815.1 Cyanothece sp. BG0011
ACAGCTATCTGGACAGTTGTTAGATGCTGAAACAGGTGAAGCATTAGGCGGTGTCGAAATTGGTGCTTACAAATTTATTAACGATAAGTATGTCTTAGATAGCACCACTGTAACCGATGAACAAGGTTACTTTAACTTGTCCTATTTAGAAGCAGAAACCTATGAATTATCGGTGGTTGATCACAGCTTAGATATGAATCGAGATGGAATTGTTGACTGGGAACCGCCTAGTTACACAATCAATCCAGATGAAGATATGGAGTCTGTAGAAGTATATGCTCTAGCCAATAACCAGACAGAACCCTCTCATGTTAACGATTCCAATGCAGTAATGGCTATCTCCGATGGCATAACCCATATGATTTGGGATCGAGATGGAAAACTTTGGCATTCATATTTCGATGGAGAAAACTGGATTAATGCCTTAGAAATTACTGATGAAACAGTCTCGAACTTTACTCTCCAAGCATCAGATAAGCTTATTAATGGTAGTCGTACTGGCTTAATTGCCACCTGGCAACAAGGAAGTGGTAATGATACAGAAATCTACTACGCTGTGGGGCAGTCTTTAAGTGATGATAGTTTCGAGTGGTCTCAACCCATCGCATTAACGAATAATAATATTAGTGATGTTGCCCCATCTGTGTTGGTGACAAATTCTGGTGAAACCCTGGTCAGCTATCTGAAATCTGATCAAGAAATACAAGATGATACAGACCTATATTACGATCTGATTGATATTAATTCAGCTTCCCTAACCTACCTGAATGACGAATTGACTTTGATCGATCCCCAGGCAGTTAATTATAGTTTTGCGTGGAAATTCCCTTCCTCACCTAAATCCTTACCAGGTGGCATAAACTTTCAGGGTTCTCTGAATGGACAACTGGGATTGTCTGTCGGGGAAAAAGAAGTCAAAGGCAGTGGACAACTAGGGGCGCAATTCGAGTTTGATGGACCCTCATTACGTTCTTCAATTAATGGCAACGGTCAAATAGAAGCTGCCTGGAAACTTGATAAAAAAGAATGTGATTGGGTTTTTGACAAAGCAACAGGTAGTTGGTCTGTCGGGGGTGGTTTTGACTGGAAAAATGGCATTGTTTATTTATTACGCTTAGCCGGGCCGGGGGGCTATTTTGCCTCAATCTTTTTAGACAGTTGGCTCAAACGTCTCAATGATAATCCTGGTGGTTGGAGTATTGAAGCAGGGGTTAATGTTAACGTCGGCGCTCAATTTAACGAACTTGAGTGGACTGGCGACGAACCATTCCCGTCTTTTCTGTTGCCCGATAGGGTTGGAGAGGCATCTTTGAAATTGGGCTTTGGTCCATATGTTCAATTTGGTTATGCCAGCGATGCACAACTCAAAGCATCTGGTTCAATTAACTCTGAATTTGATGTCATTCCTAGTTTTCGACTGAAGAAAGTCCAAGGTAGCATTAAATTTGATCTGATCTATGCGAGTGGCCATACTTGGTCTTTTGATTATTCTCCGACTCTATTTGGTTCATCGAGTTTAGCCAGCTTTGATTCAACTTTCAATCTGCTGGATAATTTCGATCCCACTAACACCACTTTACCCGAAGGGGTAAACATTGAATTTACCTACAATCCTGACTCGGTGTTTGGTAGCAACAACGTATATGGAGAGAATGCTGTTCTTTCTGATGTTGATATGGATTTATTGGCTGATGGGACTTCTTCTCTGGTGGAAACTGCAGATGGTCAAATTTTTGCCGTTTGGTCAAAGGCCGTTAATCCTGAAAATAATTTAGTGGGTAATGAGGTTGTTATCTCTCAATTCGAGAATAGTCAGTGGACTAACCCTATAGCGATCTCTGGAAGTATTGGATTTAATGACGATATCTCAACCATTGAATATGGTGAAAACCAAATTTTAGCCGTTTGGTCAAAATCAGATTCGAGTAATATCACCTCAACGTTATCCCAAGAAGAATTTAGCACCCAATATCAAGCCAAAGATATTTATTACGCCGTTTATGAAAATGGTCAGTGGTCTTCTTCTATTACACTCGATATCCGTTCAGGAATAGATAGTGATGTTGCTCTAGGAAAAACCTCAACCGGAATGGTTGCTCTGGCCTGGATTAATCAAGATGAGACCACTGATCAATCGACTATCCTCAGTTCATTCTGGGACGGAACAAACTGGACAAATTCCGAAACGGTCATTGTAGAAAACGAAGTTGGTAACTTAGAATTTAGTCAACTGAATGGAGAAACAGTTTTGTTCTGGACTCAGGATCTTAATTCTGATCCAGAAATTGTAGAAACTAGCCTGTTCTATAGCTTATATGATGGGACTTGGCTGACTCCTGAAGAATTTAATCCTTCATTAGCTTCTACACAACAAACAGAGATATTGGAGATTTCTGAGCTTGAAACGATTGAATCTTTAAATAACCTCGAACTCTTAGGGGTTCCTCTTCCTCCACCTCCCCAAGAAGATTGTGAGTGTAAAGAAGGTGATCCTGACTGCGATGACGACGATGATGACGATGATGACGATGATGATTATGATCCCCCTGTTCGTCGTCCCTTTGACCCTAACGATATCTTAGGTCCTGAAGGCTTTGGAGACGATCGCTGGATCGATACCGACGAACCCTTACGCTACACTATCCGCTTTGAAAACGAAGCGACGGCCTCGGCCCCGGCTCAAGAAGTGGTCATTACCCAACAACTCGACGATGATCTTGATTGGCGTACCTTCCGCGTCGATGATTATGGTTGGAGTGGCGAGGTTTACGAATTAGAAGGCGATCGCGCTTTCCATACCACTCGCATCGATTTAACGGAAACTCAAGGCTTCTTTGTCGATATCTTTGCTTTCATTGATGTCACCACCGGTCTGGCTACCTGGCGCATCAGTACCATCGACCCGGAAACGGGAGAGGCCCCCTTAGATGCACAGGCCGGATTTTTACCCACCAACGATGAAAATGGCACCGGGGAAGGCTTTGTTACCTACAGTATTCAGGCCAAACGAGATGCCCAAACCGGCGATGTTATTGATGCTGAAGCACAAATTATTTTCGATACCGAAGAACCCATCGATACCCCTCCCATCTTTAACACCTTAGATGTGGATGCCCCCACCAGCCAAGTTAATGACTTACCGGCCACCAGCGAAACCCCTGAATTTACAGTGAGTTGGACGGGAACTGATCAAGGATCAGCCCTCGCCAGTTACACCATTTATGTCTCCGATAATGGCGGTGAGTTTACCCCTTGGTTGACCGATACCACCCTCACCGAATCCATTTACGTCGGTACTCCGGGTCATACCTACGAATTCTATGCCGTGGCCACTGATAATGCCGGAAATACCCAAGAAATCCCCACCGAAGCCCAAGCAACCATTCAAATAGCTGGGGGTGTGGCTAATATTGGGGACTTTGTTTGGACTGATAGCAATGCTAATGGAATTCAAGATCCAGGAGAAGAAGGATTAGGCAATGTTACTGTTAATCTCTATAACAGTGCAGCCGAGTTAGTCAGCACAACCACCACCAATGCCGATGGTTCCTACACCTTCACCGATGTGGCTACCGATGATTACTTTATAGAAGTGGTTGCCCCGGATGGCTATTTCTTCAGTGAGGCCAATCAAGGGGTTGATGATACGGTAGATAGCGATATTGATCCCACCACCGGAACCACAGAAACCTTCACAGCCAATGCTGGGGATAACCTCACCTGGGATGCCGGACTCTATGAACTGGCCAGTATCTCCGGTCAAAAATGGCACGATCTCGATGGGGATGGGGTGAAAGATACCGCAGAACCAGGGTTAGAAGGTTGGACGATTTACCTTGATGCCAATACCAACGGTCAACTAGATGAGGGAGAAACCTCTGTTATTACTGATGCTGAGGGTAACTACACTTTCAACGGTTTACTCCCTGGTACTTACACCGTTGCCGAACAAATGCAAGAAGGATGGCAACAAACCTATCCGGCTGTGGATGTAACCACCACATCGGCAGACATTGAACTGTACACCCCCAACAGTCCCATTATTAATAATGAAACGGTATCGAGTGCCTCTGCCAATAATTTAATCAATCTCGACGATTTTTGGGCTGATGCTCGCTTTACCAACATAAAAGGACAGGGTTACAGTACGGTTATTATCGATACGGGAATTGACACAGATCATTATCTATTTGGACCAGATACGGATAATGATGGGGTTGCCGATAAAATTGTCTATCAATACGATTTCGGCAACAATGATAATGACGCGAGTGACAACAATAATCATGGTTCCCACGTTGCCAGTATCGCCACTGCTGTAGCCCCTGAAGCTAACTTAATTGTTCTTAAAGTCTTTGGTGACAACGGATATGGGTCCTTTGCTAACCTAGAACAAGCGTTGCAATGGGTCAATGATAACGCCGATGCTTATAACATTGCCTCGGTTAACCTCTCTTTAGGAGACAGCCAAAACTGGAACACCGCCAACGCCCGTTATGGTATCGGCGATGAATTAGCTGCGATCGCCGCCCAAAATATCTTAGTGTCTGCTGCCGCCGGTAACAGTTTCTACGCCTTTAATAGCACTCCTGGCCTGGCATACCCCGCAATTGACCCCCATACCATCTCTGTGGGGGCGGTTTGGGCTGATAATTTTGGTTCCATTAACTTTGCCAACGGGGCCGCAGACTACAGTACAGAGGCGGACAGAATTGCTAGTTTCTCTCAACGTCATCCCTTATTAGATATCTTTGCCCCTGGTATTCTCATTACCGGTGCCAATGCAACGGGGGGAACCATTACCATGGGGGGAACCTCTCAAGCGGCACCCTTTGTCACTGGAATCGCAACCCTAGCGCAAGAGATTGCCCAAACCTATCTCGGACGCAAGTTAACTGTTGCTGAATTCCGTACCCTACTGGAGACAACGGGAGATTTGATTATCGATGGAGATGATGAAAACGATAATGTGACCAATACGGGGGCGAGTTATCCAAGAGTCAATGCGATCGCTTTAGCTGAAGGGATTCTCAATCTTAATAACGGCTCATCTGGCTCGAATTCAGGGAATACGGGCAATGATGGCACCGATGATCCCCTATACATTCCTGAAAATGGGGTCAGTCTGGTTCATACGGTAACGGTTACGTCTGGGGAAACTGTCACAGCCATTGATTTTGGTAATCAACGACTGAATCAAGTTCCCACATTGATTAATATCGAGAAATCTGGGGATGAAGATATCCCCATCACCTTCACGCAACTTGACTTTACGGATGCTGTCAATGATGCAGATAACGATGAATTAGTTAACATCCAAATCCTCACCCTTCCCACTAATGGAACCTTACAACTTAATGGAGAAACCGTTTCTCTCAATCAAGAAATTGCTCTTAATGATTTAAATAACCTCATCTTTACCCCTGATAACAATTTCAATGGTTCGGTTAACTTTAGTTGGAATGGCTTTGATGGTGAAGCTTACGCCGTCGATAGTGCTAACGTTACCATTACCCTTAACCCTGTCGATGATGCCCCAGAAATTGTTAATCCTCTCCCTGATATTACGGTGGATGAAGATGCAGAAAATAACATCATTAATTTG
The DNA here is from genome assembly GCF_003013815.1 of Cyanothece sp. BG0011. Taxonomy (GTDB): domain Bacteria; phylum Cyanobacteriota; class Cyanobacteriia; order Cyanobacteriales; family Microcystaceae; genus Crocosphaera. The sequence goes on from NZ_PRLH01000061.1 coordinate 5,606, forward strand.
ACCACCGTCTTCAGTGATGTGGAAGGAGATGTCATTGTCCCCAGTATCTTCTTAAATACCAATACAGGTTTAGTTTTAGCTACCATTGACGGGGATAACCTCATTCTCGATTATCAAGATAATCAATTTGGTACGGCTGAAATTACCATCCGAGGAACCGCTAACGAGCAATTTGTTGATAATACTTTCACCGTCACTGTTACCTCTGTCGATGATGCACCTATCGTAGAAACTGAAATTAGCGATCAAGACGTGGATGAAGATGCCGAAGATACGGTCATTGACCTCAGCAATGTCTTTAAGGATGTGGATGAAGATGAAATTATGCTTTCTATCTTCAATAACACCAATTTAGGCTTAATTATCGCTGCTATTGAGGGCAATAACTTGATTCTGGACTATCAAGATAACCAATTTGGCACAGCCGAAATTACCATCCGAGGAACGGCCAACGGTCAATCTGTCGATGATACCTTTAATGTAACCGTTAACCCGGTCAATGATGCCCCAGTGGTAGAAAATGCGATCGCTGATCAAAATGCCACTGAAGGACAACTCTATACCTTCACTATTCCTGAAACGACCTTTGTTGATGTTGATGATCTCAGTCTCAGTTACGCTTTAGCGACAGGGACAATCTTACCGGAGGGTGTTACTTTCGATGCAGCAACCCGAACCTTTAGCGGTACACCCACAGATACAACATCTGGCAGTTATGACATAACTGTTACGGCAACCGATGACGATGGAGAAAGTGCTTCTGATACCTTTACCCTCACCGTTGCTGATGGTGATACGGGTAATACTATCGAGGGAACGGCAGACAGTGAAACCCTCAATGGTACTGATAACGACGATGTTATCAATGCAGGAGGGGGCAATGATACCGTCTATGCCGGCGCTGGTAATGATGTGATTGACGGGGGTTTAGGAAATGACCGAATGTATGGTGGCTCTGGAGATGACATCTACATTGTCAACAGTAGTCGAGATGTGGTCATCGAAAATGCCAATGAAGGCTACGACAGGGTTGAATCTTCTGTGACTCATACCCTCCGGGCTAATGTTGAAGACCTCACCTTAACGGGAACGGCCAACATGAGCGGTACGGGTAACGCTCTCGATAACGTCATCATCGGCAATAGCGGTAATAACCTCCTCAAAGGACTCGATGGCAATGATAGTCTCTACGGAGAAGAGGGCAATGATTTCTTAGTCGGTGGGGGAGGAGATGACCTCTTAAATGGAGGTGAAGGGGCTGATCTATTCCTCTTCGGTAGTGGGGCTGTCTTCGCCTCTGATGCCTTTGGAATCGACACTTTGACTGATTTCGCCAAAGGTACGGATAAAATTGCTCTGAGCTTAACCTCGTTTAATGCTCTGAGTAGTGCTGTTGGCGGTCATTTACAAGCTGTCGAATTTGCTGCTATTAACGAAACCGTTGATGAATTGACCATTGTGGGATCAAGCAGTGCCAATGTGGTCTACAACTCAGCAACCGGCAACCTCTTCTATAACGAAAATGGTGCCATTGCTGGGTTAGGAACTGGCGGACAGTTTGCAGTTCTCAATTTAAATGTGAGTCCTATTATTGATGAAACAGATTTCATCATTCAAGCTTAAGTTGTTCCTTTTTTCCCTAATGTTTTTGTTCCCTAACCTATCTAAAATGAGTGCCACCTTGGGTATGTTAATTTCTTCCAAAATGCTTCAAATAGAAAAACAGTTTGCTCAGAGGATTTAATAATAACTATTAGCCATCAGTTATATTTTTAAAATACTGATGGCTGAGGGCTAACTGCTTTTTAAAAAGGGAAAGGGATTTGAGAGAATTAACCATCCTTTTTTCATTAATTCACTATTCCCTTGAAGATAATTCTCTGGAGATCATTGATTTTTTTTATCATAAGATTACCATCATCTGACCTTGACAAAAATAATAAAATACTGCCAAAGGAAGATAAAAAAATGCAAACTTTCTAAATAAAACCTGCAAAAAACATTTACAAATTATGGCTAAAGATGTTATTATGAAGGTCATTCAGAATGTAGAATTTAGAATGTAGAATTTAGAATTACATCCACATAAAGTTGGAGGCTGTAAACAAGGAAAACTCTTCTTCTCTTGGTCGATTGGATATGGCGAGGAAACCTCGCCATCCTTCGACCGCTTTTCATCCTCTTGAAATAGGAGGCTTTTAACCCTTTTTTCGATCAAATTTAGACTTGTCTTATGATAAAAAAATTTGACAATTGAGTTTATTACTAGCCACAATAAACAATCTTAAAATTTTAACTTTAGAGGAAAACTATTTATGTTTAAATCAACTTTTTTAATCTTACTCAGTGCCAGTAGTTTGTTATTATCACTCCCAGAAATGTCTCGCGCTGCCGCCATCGAGAATGGGAGTTTTGAAACTGGTGATTTCACAGGTTGGCAAACCATTGGTCAAACCTCTGTTGACACATCTGGTTTTGGGGTCACACCAACGGATGGAACTTATCAAGCGGTGTTAGAAACTTGTCATATTGATGCTTTATCCCAAGCTTGCGATGACGGTATTCCCTTATCAAATGCCACTGAACTGGAAAATTTCTTAAACTTATCTGAGAATACACTCAGTGATTTAGGGGTAACAGAAGGTTCTGCTATTAAACAGGACATTTTTATTAATGCAGGACAGGTTTTAAGCTTTTCTTGGAACTTTTTAACCGATGAATTTTTTCCTACCGATGACTATAATGATTTCGGCTTTTTTACTCTGAGTAATAACTTAACTGTATTAGCTGATACTCACGATGCTACCAATCTTAATTTTTTTAGTCGTTTATTGAACGAAACCGGTTACTTTTCCCATACGATTACTCAAACAGGAACTTATACCCTAGGATTTGGGGTGGTTGATGTTGATTTATTCGAGGGATTTGATACAGGAGTTAATTCCGCTTTATTAGTAGATAATGTTAATGTGGTTCCTGAACCCTTAACGATTTTAGGCAGTTTCGTTGCGGTTGGTTTTGGTGCCTTTTTTAAAAAGAAAGTGTCTGATAACGGTTAAAGTTAAGGGACACATTGTTATCGGGGTCAACAGTTATTAACCCCGATAATATTTATATTCATTGAATATCTACCACTAATAATTGAGGTTTATAAGTCTCAATAAATGTTACTAAAGTAGAAAAATGTCCGCGAGAACTTAAGCCAATACAACCGGCGGTTCCATCTTCTCCATTACCTTTATTATAACTTGGGTCATAGTGAATACCTAAGGCACTTCTTCCGGTAGAAAATTGAGGATAAACTGGTAAAAAACGTTCTCCAACTTCGGCTAACGTTCCCGGTACAGTATGAGAACTAATTCGATAATTTCCATCAGGTAAAGGGGCTTCAGTTCCTGCTTGATTACGATTTCTATTTTGGGTAAAATAACGACCCGATACAGTTTCAAAGGTATATAAAAGTTGTCCTTGATGATAAACTCTCAGCAAATAAATGGGATTTTTTTGTTGATTGGTCATCCCGGATGGGACTAAATGTAAACAGGTATTACAAGGTCGCCCCATATTATAGGCTATTTGTTCAGTCTCTGCACTAATTGCTACGTTATTAGGGGTTATAAAAGGGGATAACAACCCTAATAATAGGGAAGAAAATAACCAACGAGTCATAATGTTTAATTCCTTATTGTTCTCTCAACAAAACTTCAATATTCAAATCAAATCCCAAGGGTAGCTTGACCACAATTGTCCTAAATTAGCAGCTAATCTTTATTCGTTCGGGACGATTGCATTTAGGGAATAAATACAAGGTTACAAAACTCTCACACCGATGATTAATTACCAATATATCTCCGAGTTTATGGGGTCAGGGAAATCCTTTGATTTTTTTTATAATTCTTCTGAATCAGGAAGTTTACAGCAATTTTTATCAGCCAAAAGTTGTCATACTATCTGTTTTTATCTTTGATATTATCCATGAGGATATAAGAATCATTAGCTGACTTATCAGAGGGTAAATTACGCCATTGTGGGTCGAATAAACCGTATTGTCTAGGAATTTTTCTAGGGTTAAGATGAAGACATCGAAGGAAAAAACAAGCAATAAACACAATCAGGAGATAAAAATTATGGCACTTGTACGTTATAACCCTTGGAAAGAAATGAACGCTTTACAACGTCAAATGAATCAGCTTTTTGATGAAGGTTGGTTAACTAATTCGACACGGGATTATAAAGAGTTAACTTTTGCCCCTTCTGCTGAACTTTCCGAAACTGATGAAGCGGTAATGCTCAAGTTAGAACTCCCTGGAATCAAAGCTGAAGATGTAGATATTCAAGCAACAAAAGAAGCTGTCTATATTACTGGGGAACGGAAAGAAGAAGCTAAATCCGAGGAAAACGGCATGACTCGCAGCGAGTTCCGTTATGGTAAGTTTTCTCGTTCCATTGCTTTACCGGCACTCATTGATAATACAAAAATTAGTGCAGAATACAAAGATGGAATTTTACATCTAACCTTACCTAAAGCTGAAGAAGAAAAGAACAAAGTGGTTAAAGTTAACCTTGGATAGTTTTGTAGGGTGGACAATATTAAATCAAAATTGATATTGTCCACTATGGACCCTACTCTCTATCTATAAAAATGCTATAGAGACGTTTCTAGAAACGTCTCTATATTAATTATCTAATAAACAGACTGGAGCATTCCAAACCAGTCACTTTGTGATTTACCGAGTTTCAAAAATTATCTCTCCCGCTCCTGAAATGAATTAATCATTCGTCCATTCTTGCGCTGGTATTAAATCAGCAATAGAATCTCTGAGTAAAAAGTCATTTCTTTCTAACTCGGTTTCGATACAGCACCATTCTCCTGAGGGAAGATACTGACACAAAGTATAAATTCTTTGTTGTCTATCTACCTTGCCTTGCTCTACCAGATGCCGGGCTTCATCTTTGATATCCTCTATGGTGTATCTTGTCATTAACATAATTCAGTCCCTCCTTGCGCGTTAACTCTAATGCTGTTTAAATTTTCGTTAAATAAACTTGTAAAAAGAAAATAAATAGACGGCACGCAGACCCAACCAGTTCAGATGACTGGCTTCATCTGACTGCCCAAATATTTGCCCCTATTCATATTGTAGCTATTGTAACATTCTAGTAGGGACGAAAATATTAAGAGTTAATTAAAGTTAAATTAACTTGACAAAAGTTAAGGGCTAAAATAGACATCATTGATAATTATCATTAACAATCATTATTATTATCAATGATTTTTGGGGAGTCACTAAAATGGGGTAATCTATCTTACTTTCACTTCTTGCTGAGTTGTGCAATTCATGAATCCAACCTTAACGTTTGCCTTATTGATTAATACGTTGCTGTATGGTAACTTATTCAACATTTTAACTGCCCAAGCAGCCTACACTCCCCCACCGAATCAAAAACAACCTCCCTCAAACGCCTCTTCCGGTTCTGCGGCTACCAGAGGTTGTGACGGCAATGGTCTTTTATCTACTATTTTAGCTTCTGGGAATAGGGTAGGACAAACCCTATCAACTCATCCAACCTTTGCTTGGTTTATTGATGATAATCAACCCCGTCCAATGGAGTTTACGATTTATGAATATCTTCAAGATAATCAATATAAAATAGTTTATCAAACAACGAAGACAACTGATGCAGGAATTATGAGTGTTACCTTGCCTAAAAATAAACCGGCCTTAAAAACCAATCAAATTTATGTTAGTCAAGTCACAATTTTTTGTGATCCTAATTCCCCTTCAACTGCTTTATCTGATCTCGTTTATTTTGAAGTTGTCACTGCTTCAGATACTCTGAAAAATCGCTTAGAAAATGCCTCTAATGCTTTAGACAAAGTCAATCTTTATGCAGAGTTTGGATTATGGTTTGATGCTATGAAAGAAGCGATGAAATTATCCCCATCGGGAAAGTTGGGAGAGGCTGGTGTTACTTTAGTACAAGACCTCATTACTTATGAAAAAATGACCATTAATCAAGATACTGAGGCATTAAGAATTGACCGACTAGAGCAATTTCTATTAAATAATTAATGAATGTATTGAAACTGAATTTATAACCAATTTCCGATCAAAATAAAGGGACTCCAAATACCAGGATGGATTCCTTTTTTAATGAGATTTTTTTGAGCTTGTTGTAAAGATTGTGCTTTACTTATTCCTGTTTTTAAATTGTTATAAAACTCGGTAATTAATGTTTCTGCATAATCATCACGAATAAACCATAAAGAGGCTAAGGTACTTTTTACCCCAGCTTGTACTGTGATTCCAGCTAACCCCAATGTTGTGCGATCATCGCCAATAGCAGTTTGACAAGCGGTTAAAGTCAGTAATTCGAGGCGGTTATAATTTTCATGAAAATTACGCATATCTTTTTCTAAATCAGTAATCGTTAATTTTTGATTATTACCTATTACTAAAAAACTATCTTCAGGGATTGTCCCAAATTTACCGTGAGTGGCAATATGAATAATAGGGTAGGTGTTTTGTTTAAATTCTTCTTGTAAGTTTGGACGAGTAAAGTCTTGATTTAACAATAATTTACTGTCAGGAAAATTAGCATAAATTTGCTTAAGTTCCGTTTCAACATTCGGCAATGCTGGATAACGTTCTTGATCAATATTTGATTCTTGGGCAACTCCCACTGCTAACACTGAAGCATCACTAAGATTAGAAGGTGTTAAAGGGGTTAAGGTTATGCTGGGTGTGGTAGCAATAGCATATTTTTCGATTAAAAATTGTTCACCGTCATGAAGTGCTGCCATAGGAATATTTCTTAAATTTCCATCTAAAATAAACACTAATGTTTTGATTTGTGCTGAATGTAAATCCCTTTCAAAAGGACGAATCAGTACATCATAAAATTGTTGAGAAGATGTTTTAAACGATTGAGATAAATCGTAAAAAGATTGTAATTGTTTCCAAAATAATTCTAAATCTTTTGTTAATTGACTTTGGGTGATATTGACCCAATGAACTCTAAGTTTTTCTTGCGGTAAGCTCAACAAAATAGCTAAACGATCTTGAAAAATAATCGGAATAATAAGTGCCGTATCATTGTCAATATTTTCTAATTTATTAAAAATGCGATCAGCTAATCTTTGCGGTGTTGAAGTCTCATTACTTCCCGTTAAAATACAATGGTCTCCTAAATAGTTTTGTAATTCAGCTAATTTAAGAGAATCAAGGGTTTGTAAGCTTTTAATAATCGGTCGAGTTAAAGTATTAGATGATGAACTTTCTTCAGTTAGCATTAATTGAATTAATTGACGGTAAAGAGGTTCAATGGTGTCTCTAAAGTCAAATTGTAAGTCACGATTTGCTGTTAAAATATCGCTCCGCAGACTCTCTAAAATACCATAAGCTCGTTGGTAAGCATTAATCGCTTCTGAAGGTTTTTTTAAGGCTTCTAAAATTCGACCGAGTTGCCATTCCCAAAGATATAAACTATCGTCAGAGCCTGGATTTTGTTCAGCTAATAAAAGAGCAGATTGTGTTAAGTTTAAGGCTCTTTCATATTGCCTTTCACATTCATAAAAGTGACCTAATGCACCTAAAGCAAAGGATTTTACCCGAGAAGTTTTTAATTGATTTGCATTTTCAACGGCTTCGTTTAATTGAGTTTCAATTTGAGAATTAGATAGGGAAGAAACTAGGGGACATTCACTTAGGGGAGATGGGATGGCTAGATTGATTTTAGCATATATTTTATCGGAAGAATTAGAAATTTTATTGAGTAAAGTTAATGGCTTTTTTTGAAGATAATCAATAGGAGGTAAGTCAGGAAAGTTTTGTTTTAGTTTAATTAAATTAAGTAAGTTTTTTAATTGGTCTGGCGCATTATCATTATTTTGATTTAATTTGAAGGCATTTTCATAATTTAAAAGTGCCATTTTACTATTTTTTGTTGCTTTTTTACTAAACTTTTCTGCTGTAATCATAGCATTTCTAATCTTGGCTGAGTTGGCTTGAGTTTGTAATCGTTTTGCTTGGGCAAAATATACATTTCCCAGACTGTTAAATAACGAAGCCGCATAAGTTAAATTGTTTAAATTATTGACTTTATTTAGGGCTTTATTTTCTATAATGTCAATCGCTTGTTCATAGTTTTCCATGATACGATAGACTTCTCCTAAACTACCTAAAGCAGCAATTTCTCCCTGGTTATCTTCATAGGTTTTAGCAATTCCTAAGGCACTATGAGGATCGCAAATTAGCTTATTTATTTTATTTTTTTTACTACACAAAAGGGTAATTGCTTTTTGATGTTGACCGAGATTACTATAAGCTTGTGCTTGTTCTGTTAACAACCTTCCAACTTGTGCAATATTATCTAATTGTTGATAATTGGTAATAGCTTTTTGCCAATAATCAATTGCCTTAGTGGTTTGTCCAATTTTTTGATAAGTTCTCGCTAAATTTTCTTGAATAATAACTTTATTTTTGAGATTATGGTTAGTCTCTTCTAAATTTAACCCTTGTTGCCAAATTTTGATAGCTTCTATATAGTTACCTTCTTGATATTCCATAACCCCTTGTTGAACAATATTAATAAGAGGAGAAGGTTGAGAGATTCCAAGGGTTTGCCCTGTTATTACTAGGGACAGGATTAACGTTAGAAAAAATAGTAAAAAAAAGTGTAATTTCTTGATCATTTATTTAATTTATATTGAACTATATGATTTTATTATTCAGAACATCTACGACTTAAAATAAGTCTTCCGTCTGGTAATTTAAAAACCCCTTGAGGTTCAATAATTTGTGAATCTACAGGGGAAGAATCCTCTTGATTGGGAATGGTTTGTATTGACCCTGTAGAATAATAAGAACGGGCAGTATTTCCTGGTTTTTCTGGTAATCCACCTGTTCCGGTGATAATAAATGTACCTGTTTGATTGGGGTTAGAAACAACACAAGTATTTGCAATGAGTTGTTCAGTATTAATAATGTTACTGGGTAATTCAGTTAAACTATTACGAATAAACGTTAAATCAGGTAAAATAATGCTCCCAGAAATTGCGCCACTTGCATCTAAGTTGACTTGATTATTATCATCTAAAATACTTGTGTTTCTTCCATTTCTAATGGTTTGATACCCTTCTCCAAAAAAGATAGGTGTATTGAGAAAAATATTGCCCCCCTGTCCATCTTGTGCAAAGGCAAAGATATCACTATCATCATATAAAATAATGGAATTGGCTTCTAAAAAAATATCACCTCCTCCCCCAATACCACTATTAACATTTGTTGTAATATCACTATCACCAAAAAAGCGAATAATAGACCCTAATATTATAATTTCTCCCCCCGAAGATTGTTGAGAAGCGGTACTAATATCACTATCTATTAAGCGAATGCTACCTGAACTATCAATAAAAATGTTACCAGCATTTCCTACTCCTTGGGAACGGGAACTAATTTGAGAACGATTATTCAAAGTTAAAGAATTGCCACTGGTTGTAATATTAATATTTCCTCCGGTTCCCATAGCTTGTTGCTCAAGAATTGTCAAAATATTACTATTATTATTTAGAGCAACAGTTTCTGCATTAATTGAGATACTTCCTGCGTCTCCTTTTCCAGCAGTCGAGGCGGTGATTTCTGAATTATTATTAAGCGTTAATTGTCGGGTATTGAGAGTAATATTACTGGGTTGTTTGGCTTCTCCTGTTCGGGTGATTTCTGTGGAAATGCTACTATTATTTAGGGTGAGCGTTTGATTATTAATGGTCTCAATATTGCCAGCATTTCCTAACCCTGCTGTTGTGGCGTTGATGCGACTATTATCTAAGTTTAAATTATTGGTATTGAGGGTAATTGTTTGAGCATCTCCCCTGGCATTTTCTTCTACTGAACTACTGATTTCACTCTTATTATTTAAAACAATTTGATTATTTCCTTGTAGATTAATTTCTCCTGTGTTGCCTTCTCCTTGGGTAGATGCTGTTATCTTTGATTGGTTTAAATTAATAGTTTGAGCATTAGGAATTCTGATACTTCCTGCATCTCCTTTTCCAGCAGTCGAGGCGGTGATTTCTGAATTATTATTAAGCGTTAATTGTCGGGTATTGAGAGTAATATTACTGGGTTGTTTGGCTTCTCCTGTTCGGGTGATTTCTGTGGAAATGCTACTATTATTTAGGGTGAGCGTTTGATTATTAATGGTCTCAATATTGCCAGCATTTCCTAACCCTGCTGTTGTGGCGTTGATGCGACTATTATCTAAGTTTAAATTATTGGTATTGAGGGTAATTGTTTGAGCATCTCCCCTGGCATTTTCTTCTACTGAACTACTGATTTCACTCTTATTATTTAAAACAATTTGATTATTTCCTTGTAGATTAATTTCTCCTGTGTTGCCTTCTCCTTGGGTAGATGCTGTTATCTTTGATTGGTTTAAATTAATAGTTTGAGCATTAGGAATTCTGATACTTCCTGCGTCTCCTTTTCCTGCAGTGGAGGCGGTGATTTCTGAATTATTGTTAAGCGTTAATTGTCGGGTATTGAGAGTAATATTACTGGGTTGTTTGGCTTCTCCTGTTCGGGTGATTTCTGTGGAAATGCTACTATTATTTAGGGTGAGCGTTTGATTATTAATGGTCTCAATATTGCCAGCATTTCCTAACCCTGCTGTTGTGGCGTTGATGCGACTATTATCTAAGTTTAAATTATTGGTATTGAGGGTAATTGTTTGAGCATCTCCCCTGGCATTTTCTTCTACTGAACTACTGATTTCACTCTTATTATTTAAAACAATTTGATTATTTCCTTGTAGATTAATTTCTCCTGTGTTGCCTTCTCCTTGGGTAGATGCTGTTATCTTTGATTGGTTTAAATTAATAGTTTGAGCATTAGGAATTCTGATACTTCCTGCATCTCCTTTTCCAGCAGTCGAGGCGGTGATTTCTGAATTATTGTTAAGCGTTAATTGTCGGGTATTGAGAGTAATATTACTGGGTTGTTTGGCTTCTCCTGTTCGGGTGATTTCTGTGGAAATGCTACTATTATTTAGGGTGAGCGTTTGATTATTAATGGTCTCAATATTGCCAGGATTTCCTAAACCCGAACTTTCTGCTAAAATATTGCCGTTATTTTCTAAATTAATAATAGGTGTTTTGATAATAATACTTCCTGCTTCACCTGTGGGAATAATATTATTAATTTTATCAATATCGCTACTTGCTGTAATGTCAGAATTATTCACATCAAGTTGTCGATTAATATTTAAAATAATATGACCTGCATTACCTTGATTTAGGGTAGTTGTTAGAATTCCACTGAGATTACTAAGGGTTAAATAATCCGCTTCAATTGTAATGTTTGCCCCTGTACCTTTTCCTGATGTTGCTGAATCAATGCTTGAGGCATTAGAAAGGACTACGAATGAAGAATTAATGTTAATATTTCCTCCATTACCATTGCCTTCAAATGCTGTGCTAGTGATAGCACTATCATTATCAACAATAATTTGATCTCTAGCATTGATATTAATAGTTCCGGCATTTCCATCTGATTCTGTGGCAGTTGCTAGGATAGAATCATTTAAAATAAGCGATTGGGTATTAACTTCAATTCCTTGACTATTACCAGTAGCGAATTCTCCAATACTACTTAAAATTCCTGAATCATTAACGATAGAAATTTGTTCATTAATATCTAGTTTTATTATTCCCGTATTTCCTTCTCCGAGGGTGCTGGTAGTAATGGTCGAATCATCAGAAAGAGATAGGAAATCCCCCATAATTTCTATATTTCCTGCTGAAGCTTCTCCTAATGTCCTAGTTGAGATTCCGCTTTGCTTTTCTAGGACTACCGTATTTGCTATAATTCTAATATCACCCCCTTGTTGTCCATTACTGTTTAAAATTCCTGTGGAAATTAAGCTATTTTCTTTTAAAGATAGTTCATCATTTAGGTTAAGTTTAATTGTCCCTGAATTGCCGTTTCTTAGATTTGCAGCATTGATTACTGAGGCATTATTTATCAATAAATTATCAGCGTTAATGGTAATATCACCTGAATTTTGTTCAAACAGACTAGAACTACTACTATCTAATTTTGCTCCATCATTGATTTCTAATAAATTAGTGGTAATGTTAATATCTCCGCCATTTCCTAAAGCAAAAGATTCTGCTCCAGTAAAAATTTGACTATTATTTCCCTCCAGTGTAATTCTTTCTGAGTTAATGGTAATTGTTCCTGCTTTTCCAGTTCCTTCTGTAGAGGTGTTAATTTCAGCACTATCTTTTAGGGTTAAATGTTGAGTTGATAGATTGATTTCTCCTGAAGCGTTATTAAAAAAATTACTATTGGTAAATAACCCTGTATCTTGACCACGCAACTCAACTAAATCAGCATGTTCTATGGTTAAAACTCCTCCATTTCCCTGAGCAAAAGGACGAGTGCTAATCTGCGCCCCATTAGATAGAATAACTGATTTTGCATTAATGGTTAAATTACCACTATCTCCATTAAAAGGTGCAGTATCAATATTACTAGAATCAGCTATGCTTAACGCTTCAGAAATTAATAAAGTATCACCAACATCAATAAAAGCGTCATTACCTAATGTGAAAATAAACCCATTAGCATCAGTCATCAAAAGATTATTTTTTGTCCTAATATCAAGTATCCCATTACTATTTTCTTCTAACTGAATGCTACCATTCATGAAAATATTATTACCACTTTTAATATTAATATTCCTACCCTGAATATCGCTAAAAGGATTGATTTCAATGTCTCCTATTGTCTCTATATTTATATCTCCACTTAGAAAACCCCCAGAAGGAACAGTCAATAATTTAGCATTATCTGATAAGGTTAACGAATGGGTTTTTATCTTGATGTTTCCACTACTTCCAAAAAATGGCCGAGTATCTATATTTCCTCCTCCAGCAATACTAAAACTATCTCCTCTGATAGAAACTAAATTACCTGCGTCTAATAACACATCTTTTCCATAAGACCATAAATAAGCATTAGAATTAGTTAAATTAATATTATTACCAGCGATTAAGTTAATGTTTCCTTGGTTAGGAATTTGAATATAATTATTAACAATAATATCATTGCCCGCTTCTGCTGTTATATCAATTGAGTTAAAAGCATTAATATCAGCATTAAAAGTAATATTATTAGTTGCTTGAAGTATGACATCAGAAAAAGAAAAATTAATAGCAAAGACATCAATTTTTGTATCGCCATCTCCTCCAATATCAATATCAGAAAATTCGTCAATGTCATTCAGATTAAAAGTTTCTGCTTCAGGACTAAAAAATTCAACCACTTCGATATTAGTGGGATCAAGTAATAACGTTCCTATTTCTCCGTTAGGTGCGCTAGTATTAACAGTTCCTCGAAAGTCTAAAAAATCCTTTCCTGACACTTCAACAAAGCCACCATTGCCAGAAACTAAGCCCCCTTGGGCTTCTATTTTTCCGTAGAAATGAGTTGATTGATCAGCCCAAATAATAACCTTTCCCCCATCACCATGCAAGGTAGAATTAGCTTTAATAATTGCATCAGAGCCGACATAAGTATAAGTTGCATTGGGGACAATTCCTTTACCTTGAAAATCCCCACCAATTAATACAGTTCCTCCATGATTACTATGAGAAACATCAATTAAACTATTGTTTAATAAACCGATGCGATCGCCTAATAATTTAATCATTCCTCCAGGGGCGATTAAACTGCCACTATTAACAACAGTATTTCCAAAAAAAGTTATATCTTCCCCTGCATTAACAGCTAAATTTCCTCGATTAATAATACTTCCTTGATGATTAGCCGCATGATTAAAAAATAAAGTATCGGGACTAACGGATAAGAGATTACTTTTTTCTGGTTGGGTTGCACTAAAAAAGCCGTTTTTGCCCCATTGAATACTATGGGATGTCGTCGCATAAAAAGAGCCTTTTACGTCTAACGTTGCATTGTCACCAAAGATAACACCATTAGGATTAATTAAGAATAAATTAGCATTTCCTAAGACCCCTAATGTGCCTAAAATATGAGATGCATTCCCCCCAGTGACACGAGATAAAATATTTTGAATATTGGCAGGATTAGAAAAATAAACACTCCCATTTTCTGCAACATTAAACTCCAAAAAACTATGAAATAAACTATTACCACGAATTGCACCCCCATCAATTCTTTGTCTGAGTTGATCGATATTGGTAATTCTTGAATTTTCAGCCCCTAATGTGTTGTCAGGGGTTAATTGTGCTACGGATGAAGGTTGCATCATCAACATAACACTAAGGGTGCTGCTGATGAGGGGAAAAACTGGTTGAGGGTTCAATCTTTTCACAGCGTTGGGTTAGAAATTTTTGCCAGTATGTTAACGCATTTAGCAAAAAAATGCTCATCTTTCAGGTGAATCACAGATCAACAAAAATTTGTCATTACCGAAAAGTGTCAGGAGGTTGACAGTTTTCTGCAATTAAGTTGTCACGAAACATCATTTCGCAAAAATATAGACTTATCTATGATGTGATTGGCAACAGAAATAATGAGTTAGAAACATGAAAAACCATGTAATCTATGTAACTTTAGCTACTTTAACAACCTTGTTAACTTTTAATCCTATAGCAACTCAAGCCCAACAAATTACAACAGCAGAAATGAGATATTTATTAAATACTCATTGTTCAGGAAAAATAACCAGAAATGTGGCTTTAAATCCTCAACAATGTGCAAACCTTTATCGAGCTTATCAATATAGAATACGGTCTTATCAGGGAAATAATAATTATCAGCAACAATATCGTAACCGTTATGGCAGGGATGGCAGTTATAGCAATTATAACTTGGAATCTATCCGAGAGTCTAATTGTTTAGCCTCTAGTAGTGGTTGTTAAACAATAAAAAATTGAGCTTATTTTAATTATTTTCTCTAATTAAATCCTACAAGTGACAGCTTAAATATTTAAGTTGTTGAGATATTTTGAGTTTTTTTTGATCCCATTAATTGTTTTTTAAATAGGAGATGACACAGATGGCAAACATTACTGGAACCTCTGGAAACGATCTGACTATCAATGGAACCTCTCAGAGTGATGTCATTGACTTATTAGCAGGAGATGACCAGAGTAATGGAGGTTTTGGCAACGATATCATGTATGGTCGCCAAGGCAATGATTGGTTATACGGTTACTATGGAGACGATACCCTGTATGGAGGTGATAATAATGACATTTTAAACGGTCATTATGGGGATGATCTCCTCAATGGTGAAGCAGGAAATGACCTCTTAGACGGCGATCCAGGAGATGATACCTTAATTGGTGGATCTGGAAACGATACCCTTGTTGCAGGGGATGATAATGACCTACTCGATGGAGGATCAGGGCACGATCAACTCAGAGGAGGCCAAGGAACTGATACCTTAAACGGAGGTTCAGGTAATGATAATCTAGACGGTGGTTCGGGTAACGATATCCTCAAGGGAGGATCTGGCAATGACACCCTGAGGGGTGGATCGGGTAATGATACTCTCACAGGCGGTTCAGGGGATGACACCTATCTTATCAATAGTTTAGGGGATGTTTTCATTGAAAATCCCAACGAGGGCAATGATACTCTCATTACGGCTTTTGATACTGACTTAAATATTGTCCCTTATCTTAATTTTGAAAATATAACCCTCTTAGACGGCAATGCAACTATCGGGGTAGGCAATGATGCCAATAATACCATTATCGGTAATAGTTCAGATAATAGCCTTACCGGGGGATTAGGGGGTGACACCCTCAAAGGAGGAGACGGTTTTGATACCTTGTACGGTGGAAACGGACAAGATCAACTGTTTGGGGGTAAAAAAGCCGATCGCCTTTATGGAGACGCAGGAAATGATTACGCTTCGGGGGGTAACGGCAAGGACTTTATTGATGGGGGTTCAGGAGACGACACCCTAGAAGGAGGTGTGGGAGACGATACCTTAATCGGTGGCAGTGGTCAAGATACCCTCTATGGAAACGATGATAACGATCGCCTCGAAGGGGGAGATAACTACGATCAACTGTCTGGAGGGACTGGCCAAGACACCTTAATTGGGGGTCATGGAGATGACTTTCTCAAAGGAGAAGAAGGAAAAGACTTTCTCTGTGGGGATGAAGGAAACGATGTTCTCTATGGGGGAAAAGCCATTGATACCCTGCAAGGTGGGATGGGAAATGACACCCTTCGCGGTGGACAACAGGCCGACATTTTGACCGGAGGAGATGGCAGCGATCGCTTTGTCTTCAATAAACCCTCTCATGGCAGAGATACCATTACTGATTTTAGTTCTTTAGAAGGAGACAAGTTGGAATTACTTCAAAGTGGCTTTAATAAGCTTTCTTTGGGTCAACTGAGTGTTAATCAGTTTGAACGCCATTTTGATTTTACGAATCAAATACTCTCTTATCGAGGAGAGGCGATCGCTCAACTTTCAGGAGTCAGTGATCTCACTCATAGCGACATCATTGTCGTTTAATTTCTGGTTTGTATTTTTTTCATTGACAACTATTTACACAATTTAGGACAGATTAATCATGACCATTCAACTCGGCAGTGGAGACAATAGCT
>NZ_PRLH01000109.1 GCF_003013815.1 Cyanothece sp. BG0011
TCTCCATTGTCGGACTGACCTTAGATGAAGTAGAAACAAAAGTGGCCTATGAATTAGGACAGCGTTATTTGCAAGAACCTCCCGAAGTCATTGCAGTTCTTTCAGGCCCGCGTCCCGTTCAGTTAACGGTTTTAGGAGAAGTCAGTCGCCCAGGTTATTACTTTTTTGCCCCAGGGATCACCCTGAATAATGTGATCACAGGAGTAGGTGGCAGTACCCCAGAAGCGGACTTGCGATCAATTATTGTTCGCCGTCCTTTAGTCGATGGAACGGTACTCGAAGAACGAGTGGATTTGTACACCCCATTAATCGAAGGAACTCGTTTACCCTCATTTCGCTTACAGGGAGGGGACACCATTATTGTTTCTAAGCTCGATCCAGGACAAAAGGACTATGATCAAACTTTAATTGCTAAAACCAATTTAGTCCAACCCACCATTATTGTCCGTGTTCTCTTACCAATCGCGCCCATTGGTTTAGCCGTTCGTAATATTACCCTTCGGAGTGGAAGTACCTTTTTAGATGCAGTAGCCGCGTTACCACCGAGTATTCCTTTGATTACCAAAGAAGAAGTGACGTTACTGAGATTCGATCCTGAACAGGGTAAAGTGGTAACCCAAGGGTTGAATCCCATTCAGACCGTAGAAAATCTCGATGTGACTCAATATGTTACCCTAAAAAATGAAGATGTGATTGTTGTCAGTCGAACCCTATTAGGTAAGGTATTAGCTGCTTTTCGAGTCATTACTCAGCCCATTCGTGATGTGTTAGGCTTGAGTAACTTCATTATTAGTTTACCTAATAATAGAGTGTTTGGGGGTGATAATAACAATAACAACTTTAACAACTTCCGATTTTAGATAGTTTAGGAGTTTATGGAAACAACAGAACTGAAACGAGAAATTGAATTAATTGGTTCGCGCCTGGGGAAAACCCAGGACTACCTTTGACTTGCCCGCTCTTCAAGCAAACATTAAAAACCTAGAAAATACCGCGGCCCAACCCCAGTTTTGGGATGATCCCGAAACGGCTCAACGGATTCTGCAAGAATTAAACGATCTCAAATCCCAATTAGAACAATATCAACAATGGTGTCATCAGTTAGAGGATGCTAAAGCGATCGCTGAATTATTGGAACTCGAAGACGACACCACTCTGCGTCAAGAAGCTCAAGAGAACATTACTCAACTTAACCATAATCTCGATCGCTGGGAATTACAACAGTTATTATCCGGGATTTACGACACCAAAGGGGCAGTTTTAACCATCAATGCTGGAGCCGGGGGGACTGATGCCCAAGACTGGGCGCAAATGCTTCTCAGAATGTACACCCGTTGGGGAGAACAACAGGGATACAAGGTAATGATGACGGAACTCTCGGAAGGGGATGAAGCCGGCATTAAATCAGCGACTTTAGAAATTGAGGGCCGTTATGCCTTTGGTTATTTAAAAGGGGAAAAAGGAACCCATCGACTGGTGAGAATTTCTCCGTTTAATGCCAATGGTAAGCGTCAAACCAGTTTCGCTGGCGTAGAAGTCATGCCGATGTTAGAAGAAGATGATCTTAAGGTAGATATTCCCGATAAAGATTTAGACATTAGTACCTCTCGTTCCGGGGGAAAGGGGGGACAAAATGTTAATAAGGTAGAAACGGCCGTCAGAGTTGTCCATGTTCCTACCGGTATTGCAGTTCGTTGTACCCAAGAACGGTCTCAACTGCAAAATAAAGAAAAAGCCCTCGCTTTATTGAAGGCTAAACTATTAATTATTGCCCAAGAACAACGGGCCCAAGAAATTGCAGAAATTCGAGGGGATATGGTAGACGCTGCGTGGGGTAATCAAATTCGTAATTATGTTTTTCATCCTTATCAAATGGTCAAAGATTTACGAACCAATGTAGAAACGACGGATGTTAATGGGGTGATGGATGGTAATTTAGATTCCTTTATTGAAGCTTATTTACGTTATGATACTGCCTCGATAGGGTAGAGAAATGATAAATAAACTGCCTTTTTCCACTTGACTTTTAACGGTAATATCACCCTGATGATGATGGGCGATGGCCTGGGCAATCGCTAACCCTAAGCCAGTTCCTCCGGTTTTTCGGTTGCGATCGCTATCCACACGGTAAAATCGCTCAAAAATTCGTTTTTGTGCTTCTTGAGGAATTCCAATGCCGGTATCTTTTATTTTAATTAATGCAGTGTCTTCTTTTGTCTTTAGACTAACGAAAACTTGACCCTTTTTGGGTGTATATTGAATCCCATTAGCGATTACATTTGAGACTAAACGGTACAGTTGAGACTCATCTCCTAAAACATAAATTTCCTCATCAGGAATTTGTTCAATGAGATCAATCTTAGCCACTGTAGCAAGTTCTGAAAATTCTTCAATCAAATCACTGACTAAATCATTTAAACAACAAGATTGAAACCCTTTGGACGATGATTGTCCTTCAAGACTGGTTAAAAATAATAAATCTGTGACTAAATGACTTAACCGTCTTCCTTGTCTCTCTAAAGTATGCAGCATCTTGGTTAAATCTTGGGGTTGGGAAGGAGGTATTCTTAAAATAGCTTCTATGGTGGCTAAAAGACTGGCCAAAGGCGATCGCAATTCATGGGCTGCATTTGCAGTAAACTGTTTTTGTTGTTGGTAGGATTTATAAATAGGCTGCATCGCTAACCCTGAAAGAAACCAACTGGATAGGATAACTGAGGTCAAAACCAGGGGAAACCCAAGCATTAAAATGATTTGTATGCGTTGGACTTCAGCATCAAAAGGTTGTAATGTACGTCCCAGTTGTAAATAACCCCAAGAGGAATTAACCGCTAAATCATGGGTATCAGAACTATGTAAAATAATGGTAAATTGATGATAACGAATGCCATTATTTGTAATCGTTTGCCAGGGTTCAGGGTTTAAAGTTTGAGATAAATTATCCGGTTGATTAGGGGAAAATGCTAATAGTTTACCTTGATGATTAAACAGACGAAGATAGTATGTATTGCGATCGCTGATGCCTGTGGTATGTCTTTCAATTAAACTCGGATTAGAATGACAAGGTTGTCCCACTAAACACAATTCTGGCAAAATACGCTTTAATACCGTTGTCGGGTTTTCTGAAGGGGGTAACATGGGTTCTAAACTGTCATGAAGGGTTCCTGCAATTGACTCTATTTCCCTCTCCATTGCCTTCCAATTAGACTGAACTAAAGATCGATAAATTCCTAACCCCGATAAACTTAAAATAACTCCCATTACCAAAGTGTACCAAACAGCTAACCTAAGACGACTATGACGGAATAATTGAGAGGTTTTCATTCATTTAATAAAGACTTTTTTGATGTTATGAGCTTAAAAAGATAATATTATTAATCATTTCTGCCTCAGATTTACTATTCACAAGTTCGAGAATTTGCCTTAGTTGTTCACCGATAGAATATCGTTGCTGTTTTGCCAAAATGATCCCTTGATGACTTTTACCCTCAGCTAAATATTGACTATGTAAACGATAGAAATCTCTACGATTGAAAGAGAATAAAACTCTTTTTTTTGATGTAGCATAATCTAATTGTTCTAAATCACTAACCCCTAACATATCAGCATCTGCAGCACTAATAGCATCTACATTTCTTGC
Organism: Cyanothece sp. BG0011; assembly: GCF_003013815.1. Classification (GTDB taxonomy): domain Bacteria; phylum Cyanobacteriota; class Cyanobacteriia; order Cyanobacteriales; family Microcystaceae; genus Crocosphaera. The sequence continues at coordinate 3,641 of NZ_PRLH01000109.1, forward strand.
CCGTAAAGCAGATAATAAGGCTTGATCCATTAAATTGTAACCATTCCTGTTCAAATTTATCTGCTTCTGCTAATTCTGTGGACAACTCAGCTTCTATCTGTTCTTGATTAGCATGATAATAACTTAAAGCCGCATAAATTTTTGCTAAATTTAAGCGAGGGTGTCCAATTCTGTTGAGGATTTCTTCTGGTGTTAAACCGAGTTTATACCAACTAACAATCCGATTAACGGTAACCCCTGTTCCAGTAATAATCGGTTGACCGTTTTTAATTTCATCAGAATGGGTAATTAATGTTCCAATCTCAATCGCTGTTGTCATTGATATTTGTTACCTAGCATCTTATTTCATATCATAACTTAATCCGTAAGATAAGGTTTAAGAAAGGGCAAGATTTGAGTTAAAACGATATCCTTGTCCTCGGATAGTTTCAATGGGACAAATACAGTTATAACTGGCTAATTTTCGTCTAATTAAACGCATTTGGGCAGCAACCACATTACTCATGGGTTCAGCATCAAGATCCCATAATTGATTGCGAATTTTACTCCCCGAAATAATGCGATCGGGATGTTTCATTAAATAGGCCTGGTGCATTAGCGGTTATGGGTAGCGGTGGCAAAAAGAAAAATTCTTGATTTATATAGATCATTTTAACTAAATTGATGGGTTACGACGGATTTTTAGATTCTTTGTCTCATCATAAATTATCGCCGTCTAACCCATCCTACTACTGATTTTTGATAACACCGTAGGGTGGGTAAATCTAAGATTTATCTTAACCATTCATAAATGTAGAAAACTTTGCCCACCTTACAAAATATAAGCCCCTACTAATATTAATTTTTAAAATGCTGAATTCCCTTCTTAATCAGATTATAAAAAGCTCAATTAGCCAACGATGGTTAATTGTTATTGGTGCAATTTTAATCACCTTATGGGGCGTTTTTAATATTACTCAAATGCCCTTAGATGTGTTTCCTGAATTTGCACCCCCACAAGTGGATGTTCAAACAGAAGTCCCCGGACTTGCCCCAGAAGAAATAGAAGCACAAATTACCGTACCCATTGAAAGTGCAGTTAATGGCTTACCAGGGGTAACTACCGTGAGATCATCCTCAAAAGTCGGTTTATCGATGGTACAAGTCGTATTTGACCAAAATGCAGACATCTACAAAGCTAGGCAAGCAGTGACCGAACGACTACAACAAATCAGTAGTCAATTCCCCGAAAATGCCCATCCCCCTGAAATTTCCCCCTTAGTTTCCCCATTAGGCACGATTTTACAATACGCTTTTACCGTCAACGGACAAACCTCTTTAATGGAGTTACGTCGTTTGGTAGAAGGAACCGTTAGTAATCAAATTTTGTCTGTTCCAGGGGTTTCTCAAGTGACGGTATATGGCGGAGATGAACGACAAGAACAGGTATTAGTTGACCCCCAAAAATTGCGATCGCTTAATATCTCCCTTACAGATGTCACCGAAGCAGCGAAAGGCTCTAATTCCAACGCTCCTAGGGGTTTTCTCATTGGAGGAGGCCAAGAATTATTAATTCGTGGAATAGGACAAATACAGTCTATTGAAGACTTACAAACATCGGTAGTTAAAGTTAAAGACGGTGAACCCATTTTGCTCAAAGATGTAGCAACGGTAAAAACCGGATCAGCATTAAAACGGGGCGATGCTAGTTTTAACGGGCAACCGGCGGTAGTGATGATGATTAATAAGCAGCCGGATGTGGATACCCCCACAGTCACAAAAGCAGTTGAAACCGTTATCGCTAGTTTAAAACCTACTTTTCCTGCGGATGTAAACATTGCCAGAACCTTTCGTCAAGCTAATTTCATTGATGCTGCCATTCGTAATGTTAGCGGTTCTCTCATACAAGGGATAATCATCGTTTCGGTGATTATGTTGCTATTTTTGATGAACTGGCGCACTGCAATGATCACTCTCAGTGCCATTCCCCTATCTTTAATTATCGGTTTATTGTTTATGAAAGCCTTTGGTTTGGGTATCAATACCATGACGTTAGGGGGGTTAGTGGTTGCCATTGGTTCCGTGGTAGATGATGCCATTGTGGATATGGAAAACTGTTATCGGGGACTCCGTCGCAACCAAGCTAAAAATAACCCAAAACATCCCTTTCAAGTGGTTTATGATACTTCCGTTGAGGTACGACTGGCGGTCATTTTTTCTACCGTGATTATTATTGTGGTGTTTGCCCCTATTTTTAGTTTAACGGGGGTAGAAGGGCGAATTTTTGCCCCGATGGGGTTGGCTTATTTATTGTCTATTGCTGCCTCTACCTTAGTAGCGATGACTCTTTCTCCTGCCCTGTGTGCCATTTTATTAGCGAATCAAACCTTACCCCCAGATGGGACATTCATCTCTCGTTTAGTAATGAGGCTTTATCGTCCTTTACTGAATTTTTCCCTAAAATTACCGAAAATTATTCTCTGTTGCGCTTTAGCTGCATTAGTTGCTACTTTTGCCATTGTTCCCAGTTTAGGACGAGTCTTTTTACCAGAATTTCAGGAAAAATCAATGGTTAACTCCATGGTGTTATTTCCTGGGGTATCCCTAGATATGACCAACCGGGCAGGAATGGCACTCTATAACTCCCTTAAGGATAATCCTTTGTATGAATGGGTACAAGTAAGGGCCGGCCGTACGCCAGGGGATGCAGACGGGGCAGGGGTGAGTATGGCCCATGTGGATATCGAATTGAGTGATCTTGCCCTAAAAGACCGTGAGAACAGCGTTAAACAGCTACGGGAAGCGTTTTTAAAACTGCCTGGGGTTGCGCCTAATATTGGGGGGTTTATTTCCCATCGCATGGATGAAGTATTATCGGGGGTGAGAAGTGCGATCGCTATTAAAATCTTTGGTCCTGACTTGATAGAATTACGTCAGGTGGGGGAACAAGTACGAGATGCTATTGAACCCATAGAAGGTATTGTCGATTTACAGCTTGAACCTCAGTTACCTATTCGTCAAGTACAAATACATTACGATCGCAGCGCAGCCGCTAATTATGGGTTAACCATGAAGGCCATTTCTGAGGTGGTAGAAACGGCATTGAATGGTCAAGTTGTTGCTCAAATACCCGATAATCAGCAATTAATTGATATTAATGTTAGTTTAGACCCATCAGCACGAAATAATTTAGATGCTATTGGTTCTATTCCTATTTCTACCCCTACAGGACAAATGATTCCCCTAAGTTCTGTGGCTAAGGTAACCTATGGTATGGGGGCTAATGTGGTCAACCGTGAAGATGTTTCTCGCTTAATTGTGGTGTCTGCCAATGTTGCTGAGAGAGACTTAGGCAGTGTGGTGGCCGATATTCAAGCAACCATTGATCAACAGGTACAGTTACCCAAGGGTTATTTTATTCAATATGGAGGTCAGTTTGAAGCAGAACAAAATGCCACTAACAATCTGTTGGTGTATAGCATTTTAGCGGCCATTCTTATTACTATTTTGATGTTCTTTTCCGTTAAATCTTTCCCGGCCACTATCGCTATTATGATTAATTTACCTTTAGCTTTAGTGGGGGGTATTGTTTCGATTATTTTCACTGGTGGAGTGATATCTATTGCCTCTTTAATTGGCTTTATTACCTTGTTTGGGGTGGCAGTTCGTAATGGGTTATTACTGGTGGATAATTACAACAGGAAATTTGCTCAAGGAATGGGTCTTAAAGATGTCATTGTTAAGGGTTCTCTTGACCGAGTTAATGCCATTTTAATGACCGCTTTAACCTCTGCTTTAGGAATGTTACCGTTAGCCGTTGCTTCCGGTGCCGGTAATGAAATTTTGCAACCTTTAGCGATTGTGGTATTGGGCGGTTTATTTACTTCTACGGCTTTAACTTTATTAGTAATTCCGGCACTTTATGCCCAATTTGGTAAATGGTTAATGCCCAAATATCCCCCAGCTAACGAGAAAAAAGAGTTTCAGGAAAAAAAACAATCTTTTAGTGTGGGTAACTTCCTATAAAGATAAGGATTCCGAGGGATTAGCCGATTCTTCGGGATCTGGATATTTTAAGGAATTAGGATAGGGAGATTCTAAGTTAGTTTCTCTCAATTCATCCACTTTTAAGAGGATGAGATATTCATAAAAGGCTTGTAAGGTACACCAAGCAAACCCTGCTTTACCGTCTAAGATTCCCCCTAAAATAAAATACATATAAAACCAACGGACAACGGGACGCAACGGTATTCTTAAAGATAAATCCTTTAAGGCCCGTCTGCGTTCTACTTCTGTGGCCCCGAAAAATAATTTTTTCCAATTAACACCCCCTTGTTCTAATTGATAGAGGGTTTCTTTGGCTTCGTCAGTGGAATAACGATTATGTTTTTCAATCCAACGGGTTAACCCTTTCCCACAGGTATAGTGAGGGTAGGTTTCTTTGAGAAAGTCCACAGGCCCGGTGTAAATTTCCCGTTCCGTGTGGCCATAGTCTCCAAACCACACTTGGCCCTTTTCAAATAAACGCATTTGATAACGAGGGTATTGGGTACTGTGACGAATCCATTGCTCCATAAAGATCACCCGTTCTGCTACATAATAGCCCACCGCTTCTTTGCTTTGACTGGCGGCAACACATTCAGCAAACAAGTCTGGAGTCATGCGTTCATCTGCTTCTAAAATATAGACCCATTTATGTTTAGTTTGGATGTTTTTGAGCATCCAAGTCCGTTGTTTTCCGTGACTCTCAAATTCGTGTTGAACAATTTTGACAGGGTAACGGGAGGCAATTTCTATGGTGCGATCGCTACTATAGGAGTCAACCACGATCACATCATCGGATAAGGCAATTACCGACTCAATACATTCGGCAATATCCACTTGTTCGTTATAGGTGAGAATATAGACAGAGATCATTAATCTTTAAGACTATTTTAAGCTTATGGTCAAAATTTAAAGGTTTTTGTTTTCTATGAGTTAGTTTATCAAGGGAATTCAAGTTTGTCCTTTATGTTTCCTAATTTGTAACATTCCCTTCCTAATCGCTATAAAATAAATCTTAATATACAGCACCAGGAGGTTTTTGTGGCACTTTACGCGGACTTACATCGTCATCTCGGAGGTTCTGTGGTTCCTCGCATTCTCTGGCGATATTTCAAGCGTCATAACCCAGACATGGCGCAACGGTTTCCTGAATACCCTAGATTTGAAGAATTTTATACCCGCAAACGAAACACCCTGGATGAGTATTTAGAACTCCATACTTTAGTCGAAAGTGTACAAACCGAACAAACCCTTCCCTACTTCATTTATCGCTTAATTCGTGGGGCTTATATTTTTGAAAATTTGGCTTATTTAGAATTACGCTATACCCCCTATCTTCGCACTCCAGACCATCTTAATCAGTCTCAAAGAATTGAGGCAATGACGAATATTGTCGAGATCGTTGGGAAAGCTAGTCAAGTCAAAGAATATCCGATTATCATTAGTCAAATTCTTTGTATGCACTCCCGTTTACCCTATGAAGTCAATAAGGCGATCGTTGATTTAGCGGCACAAATGCGAGACTATGTCTGTGCGATCGATGTGGCCGGGGGTGACTCCCATTATGGAGAACGGTTAGATGAGTTTATTGATCTCTATAAATACGCGCGATCGCTGGGATTAAAAACCACTGGCCATGTTTATGAAACCCCAGAGGGTTGTTATCCTGAATTATTACCCTATTTAATGCGAATTGGCCACGGTATCCAAATTCCTTTAAAGTATCCTGAACTATTACCCCAATTAGCTGAAGCGAATCAATGTTTAGAAGTGTGTCCGACCACTTATTTAAAGACCGGCACCTTAGAGGATTTATACCAGTTAAAAACTGTGTTTGATCGCTGTTTTGATGCCGGGGTTGATATTGCTATCTGTACGGATAATGCTGGACTTCATAATGTTCGTTTACCCTTTGAATTTGAAAATCTTTTGACTCAAGATGTGATTGATTTTCATCAGTTACAAGCTTGTCAAGATGCCGCCTTTCGTCATGCCTTTGCTTGGCCTTATAAGGAACCTCCAGCGTCTTTATTAATTGGTTTGCTCAATGATGATTCTTCAGAAGAAGAACAAGAATTGCTGTCGGTTTAATATTTATGTAGAGATGTTTAATCAAACGTCTCTACTTTGTCAACTTAAAAATTATTGATAAGTTATAATAAAAATAAGTTTTCAAACAACATTAACTTCCGAATTTAGACAACAATTAGTCAGCCCCATGAAATTTCCTTTACAATTTGTTTATGATTGGTATCGTCAAGTAATTCGTCATCCTCAATATCGTTGGTGGGTAATTTTGGGGACCTTAGTCTACTTTGTTAGTCCTTTTGATATTTCTCCTGATATCTTTCCTATTGCTGGACAAATCGATGATTTTGTGCTATTGACATTACTAATAACAGAGTTATTTTCAATGGTAGTAGAAAAATTACAAAACCCAAATCAAGTTACGGTAGAAGATTCTCCAGAAGGTGAGACAATAGAGGTTAATGCGGTTACTGTAGATGACAATTAAAATTAGAATAAATAAACCAAAATCATGAGTGATTCTGCAACAATATTATTAGTAGATGATGAACCGAGTGTTAGAGAATCGGTACAAGCTTATTTAGAATATAGTGGAGAGTTAACGGTTCAAGTTGCCAGTAATGCAACGGATGCTTGGGGAATATTAGAAAAAATTACCCCTGATGTGATTATTTCTGATATTATGATGCCAGAAGTCGATGGCTATCAGTTTTTAGAAAAGTTAAGAAATGACCCTAGATTTGAGGGAATTCCTGTTATTTTCTTAACCGCTAGGGGAATGACCTCCGATCGCATTAAAGGGTATCAGTCTGGTTGTGATGCTTATTTACCGAAACCGTTTGACCCGGAAGAATTAGAAGCAATTGTTAAGAATTTATTAGAACGGCGCAAAACAAACGAAAAAACCACCACTGACTCCGCAAAATTAGAAGAAATTGCCCAAGAAATACGAGAATTAAAACAACAACTCGGCCAACAACAAAACACTTTAACCACCACACCATCCCCGATAAAAATTGATTTAACCCCCAGAGAACAAAGTGTTTTAGACTTGGTTGCAGAAGGGTTAATGAATAAAGAAATTGCGGCCCGTTTAGAGACAAGTGTGAGGAATGTCGAAAAATATGTCAGTCGTTTGTTTAGCAAAACGGGGACAAATAGTCGGACAGAATTAGTGCGGTTTGCTTTAAAACATGGCTTAACGGAATAGTTTATTTAGTATGCTTGAAATAAGATGGCTGCAAGAGATTTTTTCCATGAAACCGTTAAACGAGGTTTAGAAAAAGAGCAATGGCTCATCACTGATGATCCCTTAGAATTAGAATTAGAAAGAGTTACCGTTAAAATTGACTTAGGTGCAGAAAGATTGATCGCAGCACAAAAGGGAACAGAAAAAATTGCTGTTGAAATTAAAAGCTTTCTCAGTACATCTGCTATTAGTGATTTTCATACAGCCTTGGGGCAGTTTTTGAACTATAAAATTATACTAGAACTAAATGAACCAGAACGGTTACTATATCTAGCAATTCCCCTTGAAGCTTATCAAACTTTTTTTCAGAGTCGTTTAGCTCAGATAGCTATCCAACGTCATCAACTCAAACTCATTATTTATGAACCTGTAACGGAGGAAATTGTCCAATGGATAAATTAGAATATTATCGTTCTTCAATTCAGACTCTACTAGAAAAATATAGTCAATATAAACCTCGTAACGAAGAAGTAGAAAATGAATTATTTTTTGACTTAATTAGAGATCATTATCAACTCATGCGAGTTGGCTGGAAAGGGTTAGAGAGAGTTTACTATACTGTTTTACATTTTGATATTAAGGAGGGAAAAATTTGGCTTCAGCATAATGCAACTGATATTGATATGGGTCAAAAATTAATCGAAATGGGTATTCCTCAAGAAGATATAGTCCTTGGACTCCATCCACCTTATAAACGTCCCTACACAGGTTATGGAGTTGCTTGAATAGTCTAATTTTCCGTTTGATATAGACCTGGCCATTTAATATTTTTATCTATAGTGCTCAGCACTGGGGAATGGGCAATAGCGAGTGTTTAATTTGCTGTCACTTCGACTTCCCTCAGTGCAGGCTCTCGGCAAAGGAAAGAAACACTCAAGATAGGCTTTTTTGCAATGGTAGGCTGTAAAAGGGTTTGAGGACTGGGAAATCTCCTAACCATAATGCTTAGTGCTATATGTTACTATTATGGCTGATACACAAAAGTCTAATTTCGTTGAAAAAAGTATCGTAATGAACTTGAGGAAGTCAATCGAAAATTCTAACGTTATTTATCATTTTATGAACTTTACCATGTTTATTTTCAATCTTCACTCAACCAACCTTTAGTTAAACTAAACTCACTGAATAATAGAGAGTCAGGAACTTCATACTGTTCGTGACTCTCTATTAATTCGATACAATTTAATAATACAGTTAATATAAACTCAGGAATCTCTTCAATGGATTCGATAATTTTTCGTTTGCTATTCATACTTAATGTCCTAACTCTTTAATGGCTGCAATTATCAACAGCAGCGTTTTTAAGCTCCTGTTTTAATTGCTTGTTGCGTTTTTTTAGCTGTCTTAATCTTGCTGATGCTAGACGGCCTTTATCGTTACGCCGATTCATTTTACGGGGGGATTCCCATGATTTTATTCGCATAAATTTCCCCTGATTGTTTACATAAATATATTATAACTTAAAGAACTAGAATTTGTACTACCTATAATGTCAGGGTTTCTTGACTTGCCAAAAAAGCCGTTTAGACTATGCTCAAAGATCCCGTTTTAGTTGATCTAATTCATCATCTAATTCCCACCTTTGAAACTCTGCTTCTAGGGGGTCAGTCGCCTTATTGTAGACACTATAGTTAATGGTTTGATTCCATCCTTTGGTATCATAATTAGGTTTCCCTTGAGCCGCTTGAGCTTGTCTTGCTTTAGTCTGAATTTCTTCCTTTCGCTGTCGAATTTGAGTTAATAAGGTTTTCCCGTTAGCAATTTGTTGTTTGGCTCCTTCCATTTGGCCCCATAATTGATTGCCTTGACGTAATAGAGCCGCTTCTCTTTCTTGGGCCCGTTGAGCTAAATCTAAGCGTCCAGCCGCTTGAGCTTTTGCCACTCGTTGATGCCAACTTTGAATTTCTTCAGCTAAGGAGAGAATGTCAGTCTCTAAACGCTTTTTTTGCCCTTCTTTTTCAATAATTAGTTTTAAAGCCTCTTGTTCTTGTTCCCTTAATTGTTCTAAAAGAGCTTGTAATTCTAGATGAGGATTATTTTTCAAAAATTCCTCTAATCGTGTTTCTAGAAAGCGACTGAAATCATCAAAAATACTCATATAGCAATTAATAAATTCTAAACTCTAAATTAAAACCCTTGTCCCACTTCAATGTGTTTAGTCTGTCCATTGTGATAGATAATGGCTTTTTGATTTTGCACTCCCATCAGAATACCACCACTATTACCTACTGCTTCCCCAATTTCAAACCGTCGACTAATCCCATTAAAGGTAAAAATAGCGGTTGATTGTTGTCCTGACTCCAAAACCCCCACTAATTGATGGCCCGTATCTTGGGGCAGTTGACCATTAGCTGCCACTTCTGGGGGAACCGAAAAAGTGTTTTGCTTAGGGGTTAATACGGGAACACTGGAGGGTTGAGACGTGGTAGAAGGAGACGAGGGAGGTGCAGGGGTGGGAGGGGAAGGGGGTTGTAGGTTAGAAGGGGCTGAATTGGACTGATGGGGGGGATACATTGGCACGTAAACCCGTTCTATTACCTTGGGTGGGGTGGGAGGAGAAGGGGGTTTAACTGCTATGGTAGAGGGTTCTTTGTCTTCGGGGGTAACTAATTTTTTTTCGGTGGCGGGTTGGTTAAGAACATTTAAAGACTGTTGTAGATAAGCGATAAATTGAGCATCAGCAGGAGATGGCTTAACATTTTCGGCTTTTTGTTTGTCTTGATCGGATATTTGAGTAAACACCCACATTAATGCTAATAGAGAGTAAATACTAGCTATTGCAAAGAGAATTTTATCAAGATGTTTTGGGATTTGGCGCCCCGCGAAGCGGTTTTCTTTGAGATCCCTTTGAGTTGAATTCATCGGTGTCCCTCCCCACATTAAATCATTGCTGTTGTCATTATAATCTTAACCGTTCCGTTAAACTTACTCAAACCTACCTATTGGTGGGTTTGATGTTAACTTCTTGCTTCATTCAGGCGGTGTCGGCACTCACCAGTCCACAAGGTGACACGATGGAACTCACCGCCAAAGACGCTAAATTAAATGAGGCGTTAAGATCACGTCCGCATTTAAAAGAACATAATTCACACTCAAAAACTCGTTCACTTAAAGATAAAGTTTCTTTAATATGTCCACAATTAGAACATTTTTTAGAACTTGGAAACCATCTATCAGCTATTATTAATTCAGAATTATAAACTATCGTTTTATAATCAAGTTGTCTTCTGAATTCATAAAAACCCATATCTTGAACAGCTTTAGCTAACTTGTGATTAGCCATCATCCCTGACACATTTAGATCCTCAATTACTATCTTGCTGTGATTCTTGGCTAAATAAGTAGTGAGTTTGTGTAATGTATCTTTACGAATATTAGCTATTTTAAAATGCAGTGATCGTATTTGTCTTTGTGCCTTCTTCCAGTTGTTAGAACCTTTGATTTTATGTCGAGCTAAGTATTGAAGTCTGCTTAGTTTCTTCTCATATTTACGATAACTTTTAGCTCCTTCAAATGTTTCGCCTGTTGATAAAGTTGCCAGAGATTTTACCCCTAAATCACAGCCTACTACGCCAACAATTTTATCTGTTGATTGTTGTTCCACTTCAATCTTAAAACTAAGAAACCATCTATTAGCTTTTTGACTGATAGTGACAGATTTTGGTTTATATCCATAAGGTAATCGCTCATAGGTTTTAAGCCAACCAATCACAGGGACTTTTATCTTTTGATGATCACATTTAATACTTCCATCTAAAGTAAAGCTATCATGCTTACCTTTTTTCTTGAATTTGGGGGGGTTAGCTATCTTTTTAAAGCATCTTTTCCAAGTATCAGCTAAAGCTCTTAACGCCCATTGAGGAGCGCACTTTGAAACTTGATAATACCAATCATGCTTAGATTTTACTAAGGCTACTAACCATTTATGCAAATCAATAGCAGTAGGAAACTTGATTTTATCATCAGGATTGGTTCTATTATGGTCTAAAATCTGCTTAGTTAAAGATAATCCCCAATTCCAGGCATGACGCGCTGTTCCTGCGTGTTGAGCTAACAATGAACGTTGTTGATTATTTAGTTTTAATTCAGTCTTGAATCCGAGTAGCAACGTCTCTTAACTCCTCTACAATTTTTCTATTTTTGTGGCTTCTTGAACCATATAATCTTGCTGAAAACACTGTAATGATTTCTAAGACATCTTGCGCTAAATCCTCTTCAAATGTACTATCTTCAGTTCGGTTGATAATGACAACTTCTGTGCCAAACTGTTCACACAAACTAAAGATTAATTCACTACCAAACCTAAGTAACCTATCTTTATGGGTTACAACTAATCTCTCAACTTTACTATCAACAATTAATCTGATTAATCGCTTTAATCCTTTTTTGTTGTAGTTAAGTCCTGAACCTAGATCGTCTATGATTTCAACTTGCCAACCATTTTGGGCGCAAAATAGTTCAACAACTTCTTTTTGACGTTCTAGATCCTTTTTTTGGTCATGACTAGAAACCCGACAATAACCAACTGTATAAGAGAGATTTTCTTTAACTCCAAGCAACTGAGAAACAGTGTACCGTCGATGTCCATTGGCTGTCCTTTCAGGTATTAATTTACCTTCGGACTCCCAACGTCTTAACGTCGATACGCTTACGCCTTTTAATTTAGCGGCTTCTGATATGGTTAACTTACTCATAAAAGCATGATAGCACAATTTATGAGTAAGTTTAGAGAGTATTAACTAGGTTTTTAACTTCTGTTATCTACCCCCTACTTTATTGATTATTAGGTCAAATGATGGCCAAATATCCTCTTGAGAATGATGTTAATTTTACTGAGGTTTTCGGGAATATTATAAATATAAATCTTTACTCTCGATAAACTGTGATGAGTAATGCCTCAGAAGTCCGCCACCTGCTTGTAATCGCCGATCAACAATCGAGACGTATTGTTCCTTTGACGAATAATACCTATTCTATTGGTCGCGATCCTAATAGTAATATTTTGTTGTACGATCGCCAAGTCTCCCGTCATCATGCTACTTTATTAAAAATTGATGGTAATAACAATGACCAACCTTGTTACCGTATCATTGATGGCAATTTACAGGGAAAAAGAAGTACCAACGGCATTGCTGTGAATGGAAAGTATTGTTTATCCCATGATTTAGCCCCAGGGGATTTAATTCGATTTGGTAATCAATCTCAAGCCAATTATCATATTATTGCTGATTCGGCTGAACTGGATTTACTCAAAGATCCAGATTCACAGAATCGAGTGAGTGACACTTGTTTGCCATTAAATGATATCCCTGGTGAGGATCACTTTGCCTCTCTTGATGAAATTTTCTTAGAAGATGAGGATGAAGAGGATGAACCCTCTAACACCATGGCATTTAGTAGTCGTGGGAAAAATAAAGAGTCAGACCCTTTTCAAAACCAAGCGTCTTTAGCGGATTCTAATCCCAATCCCATTATAGAAGTTGATTTTCAAGGACAGATTACCTATCTAAATGCGGCTGCTAAAATTAAGTTTCCTGACTTAATGAAATTACAAGCCTTTCATCCGGTTCTCCACAATCTCATTGGCAGTCGAACCCCGACCGAGGGAACTTCATTTGTGAGAGAAGTGCAAGTTGAGCAAACCTTTTTTGAGCAACACATTCATTATCTCAAAGAAACTGAATGTTTAAGAAGTTATTTATTTGAAATCACCAAATATCGTCAAAGAGAATCCAAGTTAACCGCCGGAAAAGATCGCTATCGATTCTTTTTTGAACAAACCACAGAAGGGATTTTAGTTATTAATCCAGATACGAAACATATTATTGAAACCAATCAAGCTTATTGTCAATTATTAGGCTATAGCAGTGCTGAAATTATTGGCTGTAATTTGTATCAATTATTAGAAACGGAACGGGATACTTTTAATGAAGAATTAGCACAAATTACCTCTGATCATCCCTATATTATTAAAGAATCGTTTCACCGTCATCAAAATGGTTCCTTACTAGCGGTGGCTGGTCAAATTAGCCTGACTACCTATCAAGGACAAGACGTTTTATGTTTAGTGGTTCGGGATATTCGTGAACGAAAACAAGCCGAAGAAGAATTACAATATCAACTGCTGCACGATCCCCTGACGAATTTACCCAACCGAGAATTATTTAAACAACAATTAGGGGTTGCTTTAGCCCATGCCGAACGCCATGAACATTTATTGGCGGTGATGTTTATTGATATTGATTCTTTTACTCATATTAATAATACCTTAGGCCATTCTCTGGGGGATCAAGTATTACAAAGTTTTGGGGAAAGATTAAGTGCTTGTATTCGTGCCGGAGATACGGTAACCCGTTGGGGAAGTGATGAATTTGTTTTATTATTACCTCAGATTAAAAATACGGAAGATACGGTTAAATTAGCCCAACGTATTTTTGAAACCCTACAACGTCCTTTTATTTTTAATGAACATCGTCTCCAAATTAAATGTAGTATTGGCATTGCCATTTATCCTCAAGATGGAGACAATGCAGAAGGGTTATTAAAAAATGCGGATACAGCTTTATATCGCACCAAAGAACAAGGAAAGAACCACTATCAATTTTATAGTCCTCATTTAACCGCAGAAGCTGAACTGTTATTACGCTTAGAAACCCTTCTCCATCAAGGGTTAGAAAAGAAACAATTTTCTCTCGAATATCAACCTCAACTGCAATATAAAACCGGAAAAATTGTGGGGATGGAAGCCTTATTACGGTGGGAAACCCCCGCTTTCGGCATGATTATGCCCCAAAAATTCTTACCCTTAGCTGAAAAAACAAATCTGATTTTACATTTGAGTAAATGGGTCTTAAAAACCGCTTGTGAGCAAAATTTATCTTGGCAAAAAGATGGTTTACCCCCCATTCCTGTCACAGTGAATTTGTCGGCAAGGGAATTTCAACAACCCCATTTAGCGACGGTGGTGGCCAGCATTCTCGATGAGACAGGGTTAGATCCCCAGTGGTTAGAATTAGAATTAACAGAATTAACCTTGCGACAAAATTTAAATTTAGCCCGTAAGACCTTAGAGGATCTGCAAAATTTAGGGGTTCGTATTGCTTTAGATGATTTTGGCCGCGGTTTTTCCTCTTTAGGGTATCTCAAACAATTTTCTTTCCGTACCTTAAAACTTCATCAAGATTTCATCAGAGACTTACGGGGAACCTCGGAAGAATTGGGGTTAATTTCTGCTGTTTTAGCCATTGGCAAGGGCTTTAATATGCGTGTTGTTGCTGAAGGAGTGGAAACCTCTGAACAACTGAAAATATTACAGGATCTCGATTGTAACGAGATTCAGGGTTATTGGTTCAGTCGTCCTTTACCCACCAAAGAAGCGACCGAACTCCTCAGTAAAATTACGAGGAACAATTATATAGATTCTGCAAATTTTATGTCTTTACCGATGATAGATGGTTAGTTTCTAGACACTTCTGGGAATAATAGAAATAGCCCTTGTTTGTGTATCTGTGATGAACACCCTATCATCCTTTCGTCATATTCTTGTTATTGAGGATCAAAAGGCCCGACGCATTATTGCTTTAGAAGAAGCAACCTATAGCGTTGGCCGAGAATCGAGTAATGATATTGTTATTTATGAGCAAGTTGTTTCCCGTCGTCATGCCACCATTGTCCGAGTTAGATTAACCCCCCGATTAGATAGTTATTCTTATCGGATTATTGACGGAGATTTAGAAGGTCATCGTAGTACCAATGGTTTACTTATTAATGGAAAGTTAAAAGAATCTCATAATTTAAAACATGGTGATGTGGTCATTTTTGGACCTCAAGCTAAGGTTAGTTATTATATTATTTCGACGGCCTTAGATATTGATTTATTTAATCCTCTTGATCCAGGGCAATTACAACAAGAAGAAGATGCAATCATGGAAACCATGATTGCTGATGAGAATAATAAGTCCACGATCATTAATGAGGAGAGTTTACAAGGGCGCGATCGCGATGATTTGATTCGGTTGGCTTCTTTTCCTGAATTAAGTCCTAATCCTATTATTGAAATTGATTTTACTGGCAATTTAACTTATCTTAATCCAGCCGCGAGTATTAAGTTTAAAACCATTGGACAAGAGAAATTAAAACATCCTATTTTAGCAGGTTTATTATCAGAAGTTCACAATATTCAAGGAAATTTATTATTAAGAGAAGTCATCATTGGGACTGATATTTTTGAACAATATGTTCACTATTTATCAGAACATCAACTGATTAGAAGTTATTTATTTGATATTACCGCGAGAAAACAGGCGGAAAAAAACTTAGAATATCGTGCTTTTTATGATACATTGACGGATTTACCGAACCGAAATTACTTTGATGAAAAATTAGAAATTGCTCTAATCGAAGCTAAGAAAAATAACAATTTAATGGCGTTACTTTTTCTAGATTTAGATTCTTTTAAAAATATTAATGATACCTTAGGTCATAAAATTGGAGATCAATTACTAAAAAACTTTGCCCAGCGATTAAGTTCTTGTGTGCGAAATGATGATTTTGTTTCTCGTTGGGGAGGGGATGAATTTACCTTATTATTACCTCAAATTAATAGTCCAGAAGATACCATTAATTTAGCCCAACGTATCCTTGATGATCTGAAGAAACCCTTTGAAATTTCAGGACATCAATTATATATTAAAACCAGTATTGGTATTGCTATTTATCCTCAAGATGGTGAAGACGCAGAAAGCTTATTAAAAAATGCTGATGCAGCCCTTTATCGGGCGAAAGAACGGGGAAGAAATCATTACCGTTTTTATCGTTCAACCATGACTTCTAAAGCCTCTTTATTATTAAAATTAGAAAACCTTTTATATCAAGCATTAGAAGAAGAATCCTTCTCTTTATATTATCAACCTCAACTAAAATTGAGCAATCATAAAATTAGTGGAATGGAAGCGCTGTTACGATGGTATCATCCAGAATTAGGTCATGTTTCCCCTGTGAGATTAATTCCTTTAGCGGAACAAACCGACCTAATTATTCCTATTAGTATCTGGGTATTAAAAACAGCTTGTCAGCAAAATAAAGCGTGGCAAGAACAAGGATTATCTCCCATTCCTGTGGCCGTTAATTTATCTCCCAAACAATTTCAACAACCTAATTTAGTTAATATTGTTACCCAAGTTTTAGAAGAAACCAAATTAGATCCGCATCTTTTAGAGTTAGAAATTACAGAAACCGCCATGATGGAAAACATTGATTTTTCCCAAGAAACTTTACAAAAATTGCGAGACTTAGGGGTACAAATTTCTTTAGATGATTTTGGAACCGGCTATTCTTCTTTAGGGTATTTACAAAAATTTCCCATTACCACGCTAAAAATTGATCAATCTTTTATCAAAACCGTACAAAATAATCCTAAAAATACTGCTATCATTTCTGCTATAATTGCTTTAGGGAAAAGCTTTGATCTTAGGGTGATCGCTGAAGGGGTAGAAACCTTACAACAGTTAGAATTTTTACAACGATTAAATTGCCAAGAAATTCAAGGATTTTGGTTTAGTCGTCCCCTCGAATCTACCGATGCAACGACATTTTTAAGTCAAGTTTGAGGAGAAGGAAGTGAAGACTCAAGGGTTAATACCCAAGAAAAAAGATTAAACTGAATGCCAAATAGGGATAAATAATGAATTACCCCCATAAAAACCCCGAAAATCGTTATATTTTGGTTCTTGAGGATAGTAATGCTCGTCGTACTATTTCTTTAGAAGACTCCAAATACTCTTTAGGACGACATTCTAGTAATTCGATTATCATTCACTCTAAACAAGTTTCTCGAAAACACGCTACTTTAATTAGAAAATTTAATCGAAAAACGAATCAAGATTCTTTTTGGATTATAGATGGAGATTTAGAAGGGAAAAAAAGCCAAAATGGTATTTTTATTAATGGAGAAAAATGTTTAATTCATGAACTACAAGACGGGGATTTAATTAATTTTGGTTGTGAGGTTAATGCCAGTTATCATACGGTTTCACCAGCTACGATTTCAGAAAGTTTTATTGATAAAAAATCGAATAAGCAATCAAAAAAATCCACATCTAAACCCATTAACCAAGTCCCAACCTTATATTTAGGTAATCCTAGTCAACAATCTACTTATATTTTAGGAAATTCTCCCCTTAAAGACAGTGGTAATGATGATACGTTTCAAGAAGAATCTTATCTTGATCCCGTGACAGAATTACCGAATCGTATTCTTTTTAATGAGTATCTTTACATTGCTTTAACTAATGCCAAACGAAATGAAAATTGTTTAGCTATTTTTCTGATAGATATTGAACAGTTTAGCAAAATTAATGACAGTTTTGGCTATCGAATGGGAGATTATTTTTTACAAGCGATCGCCCAACGTTTAAAAAATTGCATTAGAACTGGGGACATTATATCTCGTTGGGGAGGGGATGAATTTGCCATTTTATTGCCCCATATCAAAGAAGCTGACAATTTATACAAAATTACTCAACGTATTCTTAAAGAACTAAAATATCCTTTCACTGTTAAAGACAAAACTCAATCCTTAGTCACTCATTTAGGAATGGCTATTTATCCGAAAAACGGACAAGTTCCCCAAGACCTTTTAAACTATGCCGAAACTCAACTGATTCATCATAAAAAAAACGGCAACCATAGTATTATCAATAAAAACTTAAATAAAAAGAATACAAACTTTTCTCAGGTTGAAAAACGACTTTACGAAGCATTAACCAATCAAGAATTATGTTTATATTATCAACCTCAACTCAATCATAATACCCTGAAAACAGAAGCCATGGAAGCCTTCATTCGTTGGAATCACCCCCAATATGGTTTAGTTCCTCCTAAAGAATTTCTACCTTGGGTAGAAAAAACAGAATTAGTTGTACCATTAACCCGTTGGATTTTGGAGAAGGCTTGCACACAAAATAAAATATGGCAAACTAATCAATTAGCATCGGTGTTAGTCTCTATTAATTTATCTATGTCTCAATTTCATCATCCTCAATTAGTTGATCTGGTTGATGAAGCGTTAACCTTGACGGGACTTGATCCTCAATGGTTAGAAATAGAAATTACTGAGGGGATTATTTTGAAAGATATCAAACTCACTAACGAAGTGTTAAGAGAATTAAAAACATTAGGAGTTAACGTCTGTTTAGATGATTTTGGCATTGGTTATGCAGCGGTTAGTAATTTACATCAAATGCCTTTCGATACCCTAAAAATCGATGTTTCTTTAATCAAATACATCGACGAAAATCCTGAAAATACCACCTTGATTTCTGCGCTTATTTCTTTAGGAAAAAGTTTTAATATGAGAGTGGTAGCTGAAGGGGTGGAAACTCAACAGCAATTAGAGATTTTGCAGACTCTCAATTGTCAAATTATGCAAGGATACTATTTTAGTAAACCTCTTTGTGTAGAAGAAGCCACACAATTTTTAACCTTTCATTAGGATGCAAAAGAAGACTCCCCCGAAGTGGGAGAGTGAATGACCGACTATTGTAGGAATACTTCCCCAGAAGGTTGAATTCGTAAGACACCTTGAACATCATCAAAGGTAGGATCTTCGTTTAAAGTAACGTGCAAGTAATCTGAGTCAGATCCACTGGTCATAAATTCTAATAAACCATTATCTTCTCTAATCATGGTGACGGTTACTGGGGTAGGAACATTTGTGAGCAGGATCTCTTCTCTACCTTCTAACCATCTTTCATCCGTATGACCTAATACTTGATAAGTTACCAAGGAATTAGTATCGTTATCAATTTTAATGTCTACGGTACCATCGTTAGTCGGATTAACGAAAGCGATGGGATCATTAAGTACCTCAGGAAGAGGGGGAACGACTCGGTAATTGGGTTCGAGATAATCAGGTTCAGGATCGTAAACTTGGAAATCGTCGCGATCAGGTTCACGATCATAAGCTTCATAATCATCAAGATCAGGTTCCCGGTCATAAAGTTCTGCCTGACTTGTATAAAGTTCTTTTTCGTTAGCCGGACAACCTTCAGGGGGTTCAATGATATCGTTCCAAGGTTCCTCGTAATATAATCCTGGACAGATAGGTTGGATAATGATTTGAGCAGATGCTGGTAAGGCTATCAAAGGTATTCCGACAAAAATACTACTAATTAAACCGATAACACCAGTATTTTTTACATTCTGTTTATTATTTAATAATTTCATAAATGACCTCCGTCTCGTTTCTAGGAAAACAGTTAATATTGCTACTCACACACCACATACTTGATAGAAAAAAGATTGATTTATTTCTCTAACACACTTAACTGAAACTTCCTATTATTATCACAACAAAAATGCAACCCTACTACCATCTTTCGTAGGTTAGGTTCATTGATAAACCGTTAATTTTTTTTTATTACTTAAGAAAGATGGGTTAGTTTATTCAAAAACAAATGCTCCCAACAATATGAACCTATCTACTATAAACAATTACTATTAAAAATAAGAATTTTAGGGTAAATTAAAGCGAAAACCTCATCTTACTTCCTAATTTTGCTTAGAAGCAGTTGACGCTCATCTTAAACAGGGACTTTTCATGGTACTCTTATAACATTCGCCTAGATATAACGTAACCCTATGCCAAAAGACAGTTGTAACAATGCTGATCTGGCAGAAAAATTGTACATTACCCTAGGAACCGAATCAAGCCCTTAAAACCCATGTGCGCAACATTCTCAATCAACTCTGCGATAAATTGTTAAAATTCTCTCTAGGGATACATGAATTCTTCTTTAATTCAGGGTTATCCTAGAAACTTGACTGAGTCTACTAAAATTTGCATCAATGTTAATCATGTCTGCCCTCTCTAGCGTTGTTTTGTTGCTTTTACCGGTTTATATTTTTGTTGCTAGTTTTTTTGTTAATTT
>NZ_PRLH01000016.1 GCF_003013815.1 Cyanothece sp. BG0011
AGCTGTTTTTCCTACCCCTAACCTAGCAGGGGGTTATACCTATTCCTAGACAATTAAACTTTTAACGACAAGATTTTATCAAGATTAAAACCATGACAACTCATCAAGATTTTCTCTCTCCATCTAATAATAATCAAGAGTTAAATTCATTAAATGAATCTAATCTTTTAGAAGATAATAATAAAAGTTCTAATCAATTAATTAGGAAAATACCTAAACTTATCGGCAATACCCTACGAAGTCGATTATTAATGACAGTATTACCCACAGTTTTAATTCCTTTGGGGGTTGCTAGTCTCGTCGGATTTCAAATTATTCAACACAAAGCTAAATCTAATATCTTATTACAACTTCAACAAAACGTAAATCGTTCTCAAGACCAAGCAGAATCTTTTATTAAAGATAACTTTATCTTAACCGATTTAGTAGCCGTTAACCCTCTAGTGATAGATGAATTAAAATCGATTAATAGTGATCCTGAAACCGAAAAACTTGCTTTACTTCCCATCGAAACCCTAGAACAATCTTTTAATGAAACAAAACTATTAAAATCTAATCCTGTAATCAATAGTTACTTCAAAAATTAGTAAATACAGGAAGAATTGCTGAAGTTTTTATTACTAACAAAGATGGACTTAATGTTGCCTATAGTAACCCGACTTCTGACTTTGTGCAACGAGATGAAACTTGGTGGCAAACCGCAGAAAAAGAAGGGATTTCTATTGATGATCCTGAGTACGATGAATCTGCTAACGCTGTAGTAGTTGCCCTTGCAGAAGCCATTAAAGATCCCAATACAGGAGAAGTTTTAGGAGTCATTAAAACAGGGGTACTTGCTAATAGGTTAGATGAACGCTTAACCGATAATATCAGTTTAAATTTAACAGAAACTGAAACCATACAAATTATTTCTTCTCAGGCAGGAATTCCTTTAAATACTGTTACTAAAAAAGGAAGTGATTCTGAAAATCAGACGATTATCGGAGGTGATAGTATTCTTGACTTTATCAAGGAGGTTGTCACTTTAAATAATAGTGATCAACCCATCAATTCAGAGCAAATGAAAACCCTAGAAAAACAGTATAATCTATCTGATTTAACCATAAAAATGTCAGACAATGGTGAGAATCAACAAAAGACATTATTAGCTGAATTTCAACAGGACGGTAAAATTTTTAATTTATCAACCATTCCTGGTGTTGATTGGGTTGCCGTTGCATCTATTAATCAATCTGAAATTGCCAAAGCGGGTCAAGAATTATTAATTGTTTTTGCCGTTACTGCCGTCATTTTAGGAGGTTTAAGTATTGGTTTAATCATTCTTTTAGCCCGTAATTTATCCAATCCTTTAACGAATTTAACTAATAAAGCGCAACAAGTTGCGTCAGGAGATTTGAATGTTCAAGCAGAATTAGCAGGAACTTTTGAAACTAAAACCTTAGCCAATAGTTTTAATGACCTAGTTCTCAAAGTAAAAACCTTATTAAATCAGCAAGAATTAGCTACAGAAGAACAACGAGAACAAAGAGAAAACATTGAAAACGCCATTATGAAATTAGTGGACGAAATTGAAGGGGCAGCAGAGGGAGATTTAACCGTAAGAGCAAGTTTAGACTCTCTAGAATTAAGTACAGTGGCTGACTTATTTAACTTAATTATTGAGAACTTAAAAGACATCGCTACAGAGGTTAAACAGTCCACTAATAAAGTAACTGACTCCTTAGAAACAAACGAAAATTCTATTCGACAACTGGCCGAACAATCCATTCAAGACGTAGAAGAAATTCAGAAAACATTGACTTCTCTTCAACAAATGTCCCAGTCTATCGAAGCAGTTACCAATAATGCTGCCCACGCTGCCCAAAGTTCTGAAGAAGCTTATCAGGAAGTGCAAAAAGGCAGTACCGCCATGGACACCACTGTTACCAGTATTCTCACCCTGAAAAACACGGTTAACGACACAGCGCAAAAAATGAAGCATTTAGGGGAGTCATCTCAGCGTATTTCTCAGGTGGTTGCTATCATTGAAGAAATCGCCCTCAAAACTAATTTACTCGCCATTAACGCCAGTGTGGAAGCGCGACGGGCAGGGGAACAAGGCCAAGGCTTCACCGTGGTTGCTGAACAAGTCGGGGCATTAGCGGAACAGTCTTCTAACGCCACCAAAGAAATTGGTCAAATTATTGCAGCGATTCAACGAGAAACCCAAGAGGTAGCCACTCAGATGGAAACCGGGACTACTCAGGTGGTTGATGCTTCCCGTTTAGTAGAAACTACTCAAGCCTATTTGACTAAAGCCAGTCAAAAATCTCAAGAAATTAATCAGTTAATGCAGTCCATTTCTCAAGCTACCGTTTCCCAAAGCGAAACCTCTCAAATAGTAACCAGTTTGATGCAAAAAGTAAGTCAATCCTCTCAAGAAAAAGCCAGTTCTTCTAATCAAATTGCTGAAGCCATTCATCAAACAACAGAAGTTGCAAAAGACCTTGAATCTAAAGTAGACCAGTTCCGTGTTTAGAAATAGGTTGAGTTATCAATAATTATGTAGGAGAAAACAATTATTAACTCCTACATAAATTTTATCTAATGGTGAAAAAAAATGATGGAAACTGAACAACAAGTACGCTTAAACTTTTTAGAAGAAGCAGAAGCCCTTTTAGACAGCTTAGAATCGGTTTTACTGCAATTATCGACTGTAGCCGTCGAAAAAGAACACCTAGACTTAGCTTTACGGGCCGCCCATTCCCTAAAGGGAGGGGCTTCTATGATGGGGTTTAATCTCTTAAGTCAAGTTGCCCATCGTTTAGAAGATTTTTTAAAAATTATTCGGGTTCATTATCAAAATCAATTAGTAAAAGTTGAGGTAGAAACTTTACTATTACAAGGGTTAGATGCTTTACGTCAAATTAGTCAATTTCATCAACAAGAACAAGAAATTGATTTTATTTGGCTAGACCAAAAAGTCGATCCTATTTTTGAGCAACTAACCGAATATTTAGGCGAGTTAAAATCCGAAGACGAAGACGCTTTATTATCCCAAGAAGAGGAGGTTAACCCTGCTTTATTGATGTTTGAGAATGGCGTAGAAACCCTACTTCAACGGTTAGAAGATCAATTAAATTTATTGGAACCTGAACAATTATATGACGAATTAATAACGATTTCAGAACAATTCATTGACTTTGGTTTAATGGCCGAAGTTGAACCATTTATTGACTTATCTCAATCCGTAAAAGAACAATTATCATTTATTACTATTGAAGAGGTTTTTTCTTTTGCACAAGAAGCCTTAGAAACTTGGCAGAAGTCGCACGCTTTAATCACATTAGGACGTTTTAATAATCTTCCTAGAACAGTCGACTTTTCTCATAATTCTTCAGTTGAATTAAATTTACTAGATGAATTACAAGCTTTAGAAAATTTAGAGAATAATCAATTAAAAGATATATCTTTTAGTGAACTAGCATCTAGTATGTTAGGAGAAGAAACTTTTAATGATTTACAAGAAGCATTTAACCAACAAATAGAAGAAAAAAGAGATCCATTTGAAGCAACAGAAAATACCGAAAATAAAGCTAATATAAAGCAAAATAAAAGAAAATTTCGTATCTCTAATGAACAAATTTCTGCATTTAATCGCTTATTTGAAGATTTAATTCTTGAAAAAAATAGTATTAATTTTAGAGTTGATCAACTTAAAAGTTTTATGACTTTAATGAGACAAAGAATACAACAGTTAGAAGATTCTAACACTTTATTACGTCGCTGGTATGATGCAGTATCACTTAAGTCTAAGCTTCCTCAACTGGTTACAGCTTCTTCTCAACTCATTTCAGCCAATGTTACTTTATCTCCCTTAAAAAGGAATTTTCAAGAACATTTTGATGTCATGGAAATGGCACAATATACCGATTTACATTTAATTTCTCAAGAACAAATGGAAACTATTGTTCAATTACGAGAAGTAACGACAGATATAGATTTAGGATTAAAAGAATTAACTCAAACGGTTGGGGATTTTAATCAAACAACTAACTTTTTATACGATAATTTAATTCGCTCACAAATGCGTCCTTTTGGTGAAATTACTCAACGGTTTACCAGAGTAGTTAGAGATTTATCTATCCAATTTAATAAAACAGTTAAATTAGAAATTGAAGGAGAAAATATCTTAATTGATAGTTCAGCTTTAGACTATTTAAACGATCCTTTAATTCATCTTCTACGAAATGCTTTTGATCATGGTATTGAAGATCAAGAAACTCGTTTAGAAATGGGAAAAACTCCAGAAGGAACAATTAAGATAGAAGCTAGTAATAGAGGTAATCAAACAATTATTACCATCAGTGATGATGGTCGAGGGATTGATTTAAACAAAATTTCTTCTCGTTTAATCTCTCAAGGAATGAGTAAAGAACAGGTTGAATTACTATCAGAACAAGAATTACTCAATCAAATTTTTGAGCCAGGATTTAGTACCGCAGAGAAAATCAGTGAATTATCGGGCCGTGGTGTAGGAATGGATATTGTCAAGACCAATTTAACTGAAATTCGGGGAGAAATTGACGTAAATAGTAAATTAGGATTAGGGACTACCTTTACCCTTACCGTTCCCATTAACCTATCAGTATTGCGTGTCATGATAGTGGAAAGTAAAGGAATGGTATTTGCGATCGCGGCTGATACCATTAAAGGAGTGATTCAACTTAATACTGAAGAAAATACAGTAATATGGGGAGATACACGGATTTCTGTCTTTAATTTACCCGAAAATATTCACTTTTCTCGGCCAAATAAACCTTTTACCATGACAGAAACCCCGATGATTAATCGAAGTATCGCCTTAATTATAGAAGACGGTGACAGTTTCAGAGGGGTTTCTGTAGACCGTTTCTGGGTTGAGAAAGATATGACGGTTCGTCCCATTACCACCCCTATTCCTTTGCCTCCTGGCTTTAATCAGTCTATCATCTGGGGAGATGGTCGTGTCATTCCTCTAGTTGACTTAGCAGAATGGGTTAACTCTTTTGATCATAATGCTCAAACCATAAACACGATAGAAGATAATAACCCTCTCATCCCACAAACATCCACCATTTTAGTGGTAGATGATTCTATTAATGTACGTCGCTATTTAACGATTATGTTGAATAAAGCAGGATATCAAGTCGAAGAAGCAAAAGACGGTCAAGAAGCAGTGGATAAATTATTCAATGGGTTACAGGTTAACGCTGTGATTTCTGACTTAGAAATGCCTCGTTTAGACGGGTATGGGGTCTTAGAAGTTGTTAAACAGAACGACAAATTTGAACAATTACCCATTATTATCTTAACCTCCCGTAGTCAAGAAAAACACCGTAAATTAGCCATAAATTTAGGAGCATCTGCTTACTTTTCTAAACCTTATACCGAACAAAAATTATTAGATACTTTAGAAAGGTTATTAAGTAGTTGAACATAACTATAGTTAACTGTCTTAAGAAATGGAGATAGGTCGAACCTCTCCCTGCTCCCAACTCCCTTTGCTCCCCCGCTCATTTCACAGTAACGTTTATTTTTGTCCAGGTACTTATTTGTCCAAGTTTATTTAAAATCATCTGTTGATAAGCATCAGACAAAGATCCTGTTTCATAAGCTAATTTAAAAGTATCAGTTAACTTAAACTCAAGAGTAGCTAGTTGGTTTTTATCCTTTGAATTAAACCCTTTTAGTTTTAAAGTATTATCTCGAAACTGCCATTCCCCTTGCCAAGTGATATCTTCAACACTTTTTTTATCTTGATAGATACGATGTCTTGCTAAAAAACTACCATCAGGACGAAACTGATAACCATAATAAAGGGTTAATCCCTCAGACTCATGAAACCCACGCCAAAGTCCAATAATAAAATTCCCTTGATCAATAATATTAGAATTAAAATTATCTTTTTCCTCTTCTTGACTTGTCAACAGTGAATCAGCCAAATATAGTGTCTGGTTACTCTTGAGATATTTTATCTGTTCAATGTTCTCTATTCCCTGTTCCCTATTCTTATGGATAGACTCACTTCTAATATCCGCAGAAACAAGCAAAAAATTTAAGCAACCATAACAAAATAAACAAAAATAATTGATCATTTGTCAGTCAATATCGTTAATAATAGATAATATAAGGCAACAAAGGCCATGCTATCAGAGGAATTATGACACGACTATGCAAAGGCGTTGAAGTAGAAATGTACACCGGAACATCCCAAGGAGAAATTGTGGGATTATCCGATCGCATTACTAAGGATCTTAATGGGTTTGTGAGAGAACCGGATAGTCGTAATGTCGAATACACTACCGCCCCTTTATGCTGTTACGATCGCCTCTTGTGTGCCTTAGTCCGTCCGAGACAGCGTTTAAGAGAATATTTACAAAAAATAGGCAATTACACTATCATTCCAGGGAGTACCCTCTCTTTAGGGGATAGTAGCCACTTTTATCGCTCTGACCCCATTAATCCTTATCATAGCTACATTGAAGACACCTATGGCACCGATGTAGTTACCGCCAGTATTCATATTAACATCGGCATTAATGACCCAGAATTATTGATGCAAGCTTGCCGTTTAGTCCGAGTTGAAGCCCCTCTCTATCTAGCTTTGAGTGCGTCTTCTCCCTTCTTAGATGGACAGGTTACCGGTTCTCATTCCACTCGTTGGCAAATGTTCCCTCAAACTCCTCAACAAGTCCCTTTTTTTGAGAGTCATCGTCATTTCATTCAGTGGACAGAAGAACAGTTAGACCTCAAAACCATGCAAAATGTCCGCCATTTATGGACATCCGTGCGTCCTAATGGTCACAACCGACCTTATAATCTAAATCGCTTAGAATTGAGAATTTGCGATTTGATTGCTGATCCCATTGCCTTATTATCCGTCATCGCCTTATTAGAAGCTCGTCTTCTACAATTAATGGACGATCCGACCCTTGATCCCCTCAGTGGCAGCCAACTCTCCCCTGATGCTTTACTCGATATTACCCATCACAATGAAACCGAAGCAGCCAAACATAGTTTAGAGGCCCAACTGTATCATTGGCGAGATGGTAGTAAGATTGAAGCAACCACCTGGGTAGGACAAATGTATCAATCGGTATGGCCAATGGCGCAACAGAATGGATTTAGTTGTTTTCTATCCCCAGTTAAAAAGATTCTCCGCAATGGGAACTTAGCCCAACAATGGTTAAAAAAATATCAACTTTCCCCCGATATTCCCTCAATTATAACCACAGAAATCCAAACAGTAGCCCAACAAGAAAAAATGTTAGAAGATAAACTCTGTGATGCGCTGTTAGTTGCTTAAAAAATAATTAAATTTTGCCAATTAATCGATTAATCTTTTCAATCAAGAATAGAAAAATTGTTTAATAAAATTAATTATTTTGGCGGAGTTCATTATCTATAAAAAAAAACTATCAATCATTATGCCCAGAGTTGTTTTAGTTAATCCTCAAATTCCCCCCAATACAGGAAATATTGCTCGAACTTGTGCTGCTACCAATACAGAACTCCATCTGGTCGGGCCTTTAGGCTTTGAATTAAGCGATCGCTATCTCAAACGAGCCGGTCTCGATTATTGGCCCCATGTCAAGCTTCATTATCATCTCGATTTAGCCCAATTTCAAGCCTATTATCAACAACAACAAGGCAGGTTATTGGGATTTAGTGTCAGAGGAAAATCCTGTTACGGAGATTGTCAGTTTCAAGACGATGACTGGTTAGTGTTTGGCAGTGAAAGTGAAGGACTTCCCCTAACTTTCCAAGACGAATGTGACCAAATGCTTTATATTCCTATGCCTCACCCAAAAGTCAGAAGCCTAAATCTATCGGTTAGTGTGGCCATTGGCTTATTTGAAGCCTTAAGACAGTTAGATCAATTACATTGAACAACCCAGAAGTAGATAGATTAATCATATTTTTAATAAGAAATTTTTATCATTCCTTCCCTTTTGAAGAGAAGGACAAAAAATAATTGTCAAAAAGTCAAAAACCCCTGACATCAAGACATAAAGCAGGAAAAAGAACCCCTCATGAAACCTTTTCAGGATTGGGATCGTCAACCAACTCGCGTCTTGCAACAATCGTTAAAAATAGATGAAGAATTGCTGAGTAGATTACAATCAATTCACGCTTGTTTAAAATAGGCAAAACAAGTTAATTTCTCATAACATACAGACTAAGTATATTGACTTAATTGGCAATCTGAATTAAAACTAAACTCTGATAGGTCTACTCAGTCAAAAATCATCCCTAAAGACTCTTGATAGTCTAAATCGCTCGTTCACACAGTAGGAGGTTGTCCTTGAAAGGTAAATTCAACGAAATAACAGCAATGTCTTCTTGTCTGGCAGACTATACCCAAGCCAAGGGATCATCTTCTCCAGAAGACTCTCCAAACAAACTACCCTCAAGTGAAAAAAATCGCGTTCGTCGTTCAGCGGCCATGATCAGCTTAGCCATTTCCATGGGCGCAACCGGAATGTTGTTGAGTCAAGACAAAGCAATGGCAGCGAACGCTGTAACGGCGAATACAGCTATTCCGAGTCTTCCCAATCTTTCTGAGGCTCAAAGTAGAGATAGTCAACTAGCCCCTCTCGCCCTGAAACACAAGGTAGAAGCAGGAGAGACCCTTGCCCAACTGGCACAAGACTATCAAGTTAGACCAGAGGCGATCGCTGCAATTAATAATTTGACCCTTACGGCCCAACTCCAGCCCGGGGAAACCATCAAAATTCCTTCCTCTAAAGACTCCGTCAACAAAATTACCCCAAAAAGCTCTACAGACAGCAAACCACAAAATAAAGGTGTTGGCACAAAATCCGTTAATACTTCTCTTGATCACCTCAGAGAAACCCGTCAACGTCTTCAAGATAGCCTAGCCGAACTCAAAACCGAAGAAGCCAAAGTGAGCGCAGAAGCAAAAGCCATTGCTGATGTGAGTCAACCTTTAAACCAGCCATCCGAACAACCGACCATCGCTGAAGTTGAAAAAGTTGAAGTGGCTCAAGCGATCGAAATTCCTGTCTATAGCTCTGAAAGTGAACAGGAGTCGGTGGCCGTCAAAGAAGAAGAAAAAGAAAAATTTGCCTCCCTTAGAGGGTCAATCTTAGACAACAATGAGCAATCAGACATTCCGATTGTTCCCTCTCTCCAACCCCAAACCACCGCTAAGATTGAATCGGATCAACCCATTCCCCTCAATGTCATTCCCGCACAGGAGGACAGCCAACCCTCACAACGGCCTCAACCCATCGATGTTACAACCCCTGAGCAAACTTCTTTTATCCCACCCAGAAAGCCAACGGTTCCTAAACCGACCATAAAGGCCACCGAGAAAAGCTATCGTGTTCGTCCAGGAGATACCCTCAACAGTATTGCTCGTCGTCATGGCATTTCAACCCACGAATTAATTCGGGCTAACGGCATTACCAACGCCAACTTAATTCGGGTAAATCAAACCTTGATGATTCCTCAAGAAAATACCATTGCTCAAGCTCAACCAAGTCAAAGAAGCACTCTACCTTCTGTTTTTGACGAATTCCGTTCAAATAATCAGTCTTCTAGAAGTTTACTGTCTAGTCGTGAAGGTCAATCAGCTGAAATTCAAATTTCGGTCGCTCAACAATCCCATACCGACAAGTTAAAAGCTGATATTGTTACCTTACAACGAGACTATGGGCAAGGAGAATCAGAAATTTCTCTTGACCAACCCCGTTCTCAATCATCCCGTAAAACCGTGGTAGGGGAAGCTTTAAACTCCGAATGGAAAAGCGATCGCCAAGAAATAACTTCACCCCAACAAGCGATCGAACAACGACTCAATAATAGACAGCCCGAATTAATTAGTGCTGCCCCCAGTAACCCCACCACTTATAACAACGCCTTTGAGATTCCTGTGGGAACCAGTGTCGGTCCGGATCTTCCTGGAGTGTCTAACCCTGACGACTATCTTCCCGATGCTCCCATGAGATTTACTGGTCATATCTGGCCCAGTAAAGGGGTGATCACCTCTGGTTTTGGTCCTCGCTGGGGCAGAATGCACAAGGGCATTGATATCGCTGCTCCTGTGGGAACCCCGATCATGGCATCAGCCCCTGGTGAAGTCATCACCGCAGGGTGGAATTCCGGCGGTTTCGGTAATTTAGTGAAAGTTCGTCACCCCGATGGTAGTGTGACCCTATATGCTCACAACAGTCGCATTTTAGTGCGTCGTGGTCAAAAAGTAGAACAAGGTCAGCAAATTGCTGAAATGGGTAGCACAGGTTATAGTACCGGTCCTCACCTTCACTATGAAATTCATCCTAAAGGTTCCGGCGCGAAGAACCCCATGGCTTTCTTACCTAAGAATCGCTAACTAATTCTCTCATTTGTGAATTAGAGCGATGGGATCAATTAGATCAGAGAAGAAAAAACTTCTCTGATTTTTTTTGTGATTAATGTAGACATTTATTCGTTTTCGGGTTATGATAGCAAAGGTGCGAAAATAACGGCTCGGTAGCTCAGTTGGTTAGAGCAGGGGACTCATAAGCCCAAGGTCGGCAGTTCAAATCTGCCCCGAGCCATTAAAAAATTTGTACATTAACTATAAGTTAATAGAAGTTTGGATAAATCGGTTTCAAAATTGTTAGACTCCTGAAAGCGTTGCTTCATCTTGTCAAGTAACTTCGGATCATTGGTTTTGAGTCCAAGTTCTTGTTGAAGACTAGAATCATTTGAACAGAGAAAATTATGGCTTCCTAAGACAGCAAAATTATGATCACAAACAAAGTATTTTTCATGAGTTCCGATTAATTTTAACTGAACTTGACCAGGAAATCGTTTTTCTAATCTTTCTAACTGAGGTAATGCTTTATAAAAGAAATTATTTTGATAAAAGCGATAAAAAAGTTGGCGATTAATACAAGCACTAGATTGTCGATGAGAATTTTGT
Source organism: Cyanothece sp. BG0011 (assembly GCF_003013815.1). Lineage (GTDB taxonomy): Bacteria > Cyanobacteriota > Cyanobacteriia > Cyanobacteriales > Microcystaceae > Crocosphaera. The sequence continues at coordinate 10,955 of NZ_PRLH01000016.1, forward strand.
AAAAATTTCTTTATATCTTTTCTATTTCCCCAGCCTATCTTTAATTGACCTTTCCGTTTTGATAAAAACTCTTTCATTAAAGTTAATACTTCATCATCAATAGCATAAGTGGTTAACCAAGGACAGACTAAGATTAATTGATCTTTAGCTTCCTGTAAAGCATTTAGTAAAGTTTGACGGCTTTGACGACGATTATAGATTAATTCATATTGATAATGAGGAAAATTTTCTTTAATTAACAGATTCAAGTCAGAAATTTCAGACTTGAGGCGATTATCTATTTTTTCATTAATTTTTTGAGAAAAGACAGAAAAATTATTATGAAGCGTTAAATTATTATCTAAGTGCTTCATTTCTAATTGATCACAAAGAGATGATAAATGACTAATGGTATGTTCAGATTGTTGTAGATAATGTTGAGACTTTTCTAGTTTTTCATATAGTTGTCTGGTTTCTTTTCTTAAGTTTCGCCGATTAATGATATTGATAGCAATCGTAGCAGTTAAAGGGCCTGTTGCATGGATAATGGGTTTTTCTTGCAGACTAACTTGTAGAGAACCGATGATGGATAAAATTAAACCAGTCGTTTCTAAAAGTTGTAATAATTTCATGGTTTCTTGAAGGAGTGCATACTATTTACATGGAAATGCTAGAAAAAGTTTTGTGGGATGTCAGTAGTAAACTATGTAGAAAATCAAGAAATCATGATAGAAGCAAGGGGAAACAACATAGAAAAAAGTAGAATGTAGTAACTAATTTTCTTTTTCTACTTCTTGAACTGGATATTGTTTCAGAACTTCTTTTAAATATTGTCCTGTGTAAGATTTAGTATTTTTTGCCACCGCTTCAGGGGTTCCAAATGTGACAATATTACCCCCTTTGTCTCCCCCTTCCGGCCCTAAATCAATAATCCAATCTGAACAACGAATCACATCTAAATTATGCTCAATAACTAAAATAGAGTTCCCTTTATCTACTAATCTTTGCAAGACATTTAAGAGGTGATGAACGTCATAAAACGATAATCCGGTGGTGGGTTCATCAATTAAATATAAGGTTTTTCCTGTTGCCCGACGAGACAATTCTGAAGCTAGTTTAACCCGTTGCGCTTCTCCTCCTGATAAAGTAGGTGCCGGTTGTCCTAATTTAACATAACCTAAGCCAACATCTACGAGGGTTTGTAATCGATTGACTGCCCTTGGTATATTCTCAAATACCCTTAACGCTTCTTCGACTGTCATGTCTAAAACATCAGCAATCGAATGACCTTTATATTTAACTTGTAGGGTTTCTCGGTTGTATCTTGCCCCTTTACAAACTTCACATTGAACATATACATCGGGTAAAAAATTCATCTCAATAACATTAACTCCTTGTCCCCCACAATTCTCACATCTTCCTCCTTTAACATTAAAGGAAAAACGACCCGGTTTATAACCCCTTGCTTTCGCTTCTACTGTCTCAGAAAAAAGCTGTCTGATACTATCAAAAATTCCTGTATAAGTTGCAGCATTTGATCTCGGTGTTCTCCCAATGGGAGATTGATCAATCACAATAACTTTATCAATGGCATTGAGTCCCGTCACTTCCTCCAAACACTTAGGTAAAGGAATTTTTTTTGTTAAATGATGTTGTAAGGCAGGATATAATAATTCATTAACTAAGGTGGATTTTCCTGACCCTGAAACCCCTGTAATAGCCACCAATTTTCCTAATGGTATTTCTACATCAATGTTTTTTAAATTGTTAGCGCAACATTTTTTTAAACAGAGTTTATTGCCATTTCCAGCACGACGTTTTCCTGGGGTTTTAATTACTTTTTGACCCGATAAATAATCAGCCGTTAAAGAATCTTTAGCCGTCAATAAGGTTTTTAAATCACCTTGAGAAACAATTTTCCCCCCATGAATCCCTGCCAATGGACCAATATCAACTAAGTGATCGGCAGTTCTGATGGTTTCTTCGTCATGTTCAACAACAATTAAAGTATTCCCTAAATCGCGTAATTTTTTTAAGGTGTTTAATAAGCGTCCATTGTCCCGTTGATGTAAGCCAATACTCGGTTCATCTAATACATATAATACCCCGGTTAGCCCTGAGCCGATTTGGGTAGCAAGACGAATTCTTTGCGCTTCTCCCCCTGATAATGTAGCAGTTCCTCGGTTTAAAGTTAAATAATCTAAACCCACATCTAAGAGAAATTGTAAACGGTTTCTCACTTCTCTTAAGGCTAATTCTCCGATTAACTTTTGTCTAGGTGTTAATCGTAAATTGTCTACTTTATGCAAACATTTATCAATAGAAACACTGGTCAACTCGTCAATACTAGATTCTCCTAAGCGAACGGATAAAGCTTCGGGTTTGAGCCTTTTTCCTTGACACACTTCACAAGTTCGATCAACGATATATTTCTCCATCTTTTGTTTAACTGTTTCTGAGCTAGTCTCTTGATAATTTCGCTCTAACATGGCTAAAATGCCTTTAAAATGTTTGTAATATCCTTTGCCAGTATCAAAGCGAGAATCTTGCTCAAACCAGATGGGTTCATCGCTTCCATATAGTAATAAATCTTGTTGTTCTTGGGTTAACTGATTCCACGGCGTTTGAATTTCAAAACCGTAATTTTGCCCAATACTATAGAGTAATGATAAATAATAAGAATTATCTTTTTCTGACCAAGGAGCAACGGCTGCATATAAGGGAGCCTTGGGATCAGGTATCACTAAATCAGGCGAAAATTGCCGTAAACTGCCCAATCCATGACAATGGGGACAAGCACCATAGGGAGAATTAAAAGAGAATAAACGGGGGGATAATTCTTCAATAACCGCTCCATGTTCGGGACAAGCAAAGTTCTCAGAAAACATAATTTCTGAGTGACCGTTATTTTCTTCTTCTCCGATAATATCAATGACCGCTAAACCGTCAGCATGGGTTAAACAAGTGCTTAAAGAATCTGCTAATCTTTCTTCAATTCCTTCTTTTTTGATGAGGCGATCTACAACAATTTCAATGTTATGAAAGTGATTCTTTTTTAATTCAATATTATCTGAAAGTTCCCTAACTTCTCCATCTACTCGTACCCGTACAAATCCTTGAGAGGCTAAACTCGATAACAGTTGTTTATGGGTTCCTTTTTTTCCTCGAACCACAGGGGCTAAAATTTGGAATTTGGTTCGATCTGAGAGTTCCATCACTCGATCGCACATTTGATCGATGGTTTGAGGGGTAATTAAGCGATCGCAATGAGGACAATGGGGTTCACCAGCACGACCAAATAATAACCGTAAATAATCATAAATTTCCGTTACCGTTCCCACCGTTGAACGAGGGTTATGGGAGGTAGATTTTTGATCAATAGAAATAGCCGGACTTAACCCCTCGATCGCATCGACATCCGGTTTATCCAACTGTCCCAAAAACTGTCTTGCATAGGCACTCAGAGACTCTACATAGCGTCGTTGTCCCTCAGCGAAAATGGTATCAAAGGCTAAGGATGATTTTCCCGAACCGGACACCCCTGTAAAGACTATTAGGCGATCGCGTGGAAGTTCAAGATCAATGTTTTTTAGATTATGTTGCCTCGCACCTCGAATCCGTATACTATTTGAGTCGGCCATATTCCCCTAACTTAACACTCCTTAACCTTATTAATGATAACGTTTTTTTCTCTTCTCCTATGTTGCACCTTCGATAAAATTAGCTAGTTTCTAAGGGTTCAGCTATAACGCTAAGGATTGACAAGAGAATTTTTGCCTCTAGATTCCCTTTTTCTATTAAAATATGTAAAGAAAATGAGACAAGGAACTTAAAGAATGCGAGTTGCGATCGTTGGTGCCGGTTTAGCGGGGATGGCCACGGCCATTGACTTAGTGGATGCAGGTTGCGAAGTGGAAATCTTTGAATCTCGTCCCTTTGTCGGGGGAAAAGTAGGCAGTTGGGTCGATAAGGACGGAAATCACATTGAAATGGGGCTTCACGTCTTTTTTGGCTGCTATTATAATCTTTTTGCCCTGATGAAAAAAGTAGGGGCGATCGACAATTTACGCCTCAAGGAACACACCCACACCTTTATCAATCGTGGGGGTAAAATTGGAGAGTTAGACTTTCGCTTTCCCGTTGGTGCGCCGTTGCACGGATTAAAAGCCTTTTTTACAACCTCTCAACTCTCTGCCATTGATAAGATAGCTAATTCTTTGGCTTTGGGAACCAGTCCCCTAGTACCAGGATTACTCAACTTTGAGGGGGCAATGAAAACCATTCGTAATCTTGATTCTATTAGTTTTGCCGACTGGTTTCGTCAACATGGGGGCAATGATGGCAGTCTCAAACGGATGTGGAACCCCATCGCCTACGCATTAGGGTTTATTGATACGGAAAATATTTCAGCCCGTTGTATGTTAACCATTTTCCTCTTTTTTGCCACAAAAACAGAGGCATCTATCCTAAGAATGTTAGAGGGATCTCCTCATGAATATCTCCATAAACCCATTACTAATTATCTCGAAAGTCGTGGGGTAAAAATTCATACCAGACGTAGAGTTAGAGAAATTTTATATACAGAAAATAACGATCAAATTGAAATCACCGGCTTAATTATTCCTGATGGAGAAAAAGAAGAAACCATTACGGCTGATGCTTACCTTTGTGCTTGCGATGTACCAGGAATTCAACGCTTAATTCCTGAACATTGGCGTAAGTTTCCTATGTTTGATAACATCTATCAACTGGATGCTGTTCCCGTGGCCACTGTCCAATTAAGATTTGATGGTTGGGTCACAGAATTACAAGATGAAAGCAAACGGAAACAGTTAAAAGAAGCAGCAGGAATTGATAATTTACTCTATACGGCTGATGCTGATTTTTCTTGTTTTTCTGACTTAGCTTTAAGTAGTCCCGGCGATTATTATAAACCAGGAGAAGGTTCACTGTTACAGTTAGTTTTAACTCCCGGCGATCCTTTTATTAAAGCGAAAAATGAAGACATCGCTAACCATGTTTTAAAACAAGTTCATGAATTATTTCCCTCTTCAAAATCCTTAAATATGACGTGGTATAGTGTGGTTAAATTAGCTCAATCTCTATACAGAGAAGCACCGGGAATGGATGTTTATCGGCCCTCTCAAGCCACCCCTATTCCTAACTTTTTCTTAGCAGGAAGTTACACCCAACAAGATTATATTGATAGTATGGAAGGGGCGACGATTTCCGGTAAACAAGCGGCAAAAGTTATCCTAGAAAAAGCAGAAACCCTTAAAAAATCCCCCCAAGTTTCTACAATTGGTTAAAATGATGACCAGGTGGGCATTGCCCACCCTAGGTTTAATTATTATGTAAATATAAAATGTCCCATTGGTTAGAACATAGCGTACAAATTGAAGTCGATGCCCCCATAGAATTAGTCTGGGGGTTATGGTCAGATTTAGAACAAATGCCGAAATGGATGAAGTGGATCGACTCGGTTAAAGTATTAGATGAAGATCCAGAATTATCACGGTGGAAATTAGCCAGTGGTGGCTTTGAATTTACTTGGTTATCGAAGATTTTAAAGGTCATTCCCCATCAAATTATACAATGGGAATCCGTGGATGGTTTACCCAATCGTGGAGCCATTCGCTTTTATGATCGACAAGGAAGTAGTATCGTCCGTTTAAGTGTTGCTTATGATATCCCTGGATGGTTGGGTAAGTTAATGGATAACTTATTTTTAGGGAGAATTGTTGAATCGACCATTATGGCTGACTTAGAAAGATTTAGGGATTATGCCATGAAAGCTCAAGAAAACAACTAAATGAGACTGATTACAAAAAATTTCCTTCTAAAACCTGCAAACTATCAATCTAACTCCCCTTTACCAAGAATGTAACGCTCGTAATTGGGGTGTTTTCTTCAACTGATGGGCTTGCATTCGACATAACACCTCATCCAAAATGCTCACTGCTTCTGTAATATAGTCTCCTTTATTCAACATAACGCATTCTGCCCGTTCAGCCATAGCAGCATCGGTCATTTCTGCACGGGAAGGGATACTCTTTTTAACCAAATTTTCTAACACTTGAGTTGCCCAAATAACGGGAACATGGGCTGCTTGACACAACCATAAAATTTCTTCTTGCATCTCTGCTAACCGTTGATAGCCGATTTCTACGGCTAAGTCTCCCCTGGCAATCATCACCCCAAAGGGTTGTTTTCCTGCACCATGAATCATCAATTCAGGGAGATGCTTAACTGCCGTCAATGTCTCAATTTTAGCCACGATCGCCACTTTACGCCAGTTTGTCCCTAACCGTTGTTCTAACTCCCATTGCAACATCTCAATGTCATTAGCCTTCTGAACAAAAGAGTAACCAATCATATCGGCATGGGTTACCATAAAATCTAAATCTTGACGATCCTTATCTGTTAATGGACTAAGATCCAAAGGGGTATCAGGAAAATTAATTCCTTTATCTACTCGTACCTTTTCTCCTTTCGGACGAGCATGGGTAATGCGAATTAAAACCCCTTCATTACCGATGCTTTCAACCTTACCCCCCATATGACCATCATCAATCCAAATCGTCGCCCCAACTTTAACTTGTTCTAAAACTTCGGGGAGGGTTAAAGAGGCTTGAAAATAGCTTTTATGGGGTTTTGTCGGATTTTCACGGGTTAATAGTAATCCTTCCCCTTGATGAATGCGCTTTTGTCCTTGGGGTGGTATCACTGTTTGTAACCGTAACTTTGGCCCCCCTAAGTCCATAAAAATTTTGCAATGTTTCCCCGTACTTGTTTCAGCTTCGCGAATACGCTGTATCATTGCCTCCCATTCCACCTGACTATCATGGGCGCAATTGATTCTTAAACAGTCTACCCCTCGTTTGACTAACTCTAAAATAAAATTGTCATCCGTTGCTGCTTTGGTGGGTAACGTTACCATAATGCGGACGTTACGATTATTAGGGGGATAGCCAAATAATTCAGTTGTATGACTTTGTAACAAGCGATCGCCTTCAAAAAAGGCTTGTAAGGGAGGATGTTTCGGTAGCAAAGCGGTATCTTGACCGCAGATTATTCCTAATGTCGCAATTACTCCGTCTAAATTAGGCAGTACACGGGGTTCAATGCGTCCCAAGGAAGAAAGACCCCAAGGGGTTAACGCAAGCTGTATCTCACGCATATCATGGCGACGGAGGGCTAAATAATAAGCCAAGTTCCGCGCACTAGGGGTAAAAGCGTCTCTGGTAATCAGCGATCGCCATTGTTCAAAGATATGATCCCCTTCCCTAACCACATCGTGGCGAAGTTGTTGCAGCACCTTAAGTAGGGTATAAGGAGAGGTTAATTGTTCCTGACTCGAAGTTTCTATATTGATCATGGTGACAACCTTCCTTTATCTTCTTAAAAAGTAGGTGATTTAATTAATTGACAGAGGAGAAAAATCTTTAATATGACTGGTTTTGACCTCTCCTTTTTGGTTGGTTTGCCAAACTTCCCCCGTCTCAACATCGAAACAAGTTAACCACCCTTGGCCACAGGCCCAAGTATCGATACAAATTTGATGGCCCATATTAACAGGACAACCATCTTTTTGGGAGGTATGACCACAAACCACTATTTTTCCTGAATAATGACCCTCACGGGGATAAAGTTTCTGCCAAAATAGGTCATGGTTTGACTGTTTTTGAAGGGGTAAATCTGGGTTTAAATTAGCATGAACAAAGATATGATTATCGGTTTCGTACCAATCTAAACAATGCTGTTTAACAAACTTCCAATGTTCATCGGGAATATTGCTTAATGGATTATCTTTATCTGTGTCAGTATAGGAGGCTAAAGTTGCTTTTCCCCCAACCGTTACCCAAACCTTTTCATGGGGTTGACCTTGGTAAGCATCCAACATCATTAATTCATGATTTCCTTTGAGGGGAATTAATTGATGATTGTCATAAAGATAAAGTAACCGTTCTAATACTTCTTTAGAGTTAGGACCTTTGTCTATGTAGTCCCCTAGGGTAATTAATTTATCTTCTGGACGCAAATGTATCGTTTCTAGGAGTTTATCAAAAGCCGTAGCACATCCATGAATATCTCCCACGGCAAGGGTTCGCATAATGGTTTGCTCCCATTGCATTATCCATACTACTTCTTATCTTAAAATCTTTAGTTTAAGTTTTGGTTAAGTTCTCTTTGTTTTCCGTTTAATTAACCCAGAGAATTTATTCGTGCCAACTGGAACGCCAGGCCGCTTCTGCTTCTGCTTGAGCGTTTTCTCGTTGAACTTTTTGATAAGCTTTGCGGATTTTTTTGACAATTTCTAATTTTTGACGAATTTGTTGACGTTGAATACTTAATTGAGGATCAGCAAATTCAATGTCTGATAATCGTAAATGGATAGCAGAAATTTTAGTTATCTGTGATTCTTGGTTCTCTTCATCTTCTTCCTCATTATCTGGTTCATCGCTGTCGTCTTTATTGCTGGTTTCTATGAGTAAATTAAGAATATTAGGAGAATTACCCGATGACATTCCTTCTTCTTCTGCTTGTAAGGCCATGTCTAAAAGTTTAGGAGGTAATTGACTGGCAATAATGTTATTTTTTTGTAACTCGTGATTCACATCTTGAGACAGATCATGGATAATCATTCTGATCCCCTGTTCTACCCTTTGACACCATAAAACCAAGTCTTCAGGATTTTCAATTTTAGAAATTGAGTCATCTTCTTCTTGTGTTTGTAGCTGAAATTCTTTATTATTAATTAGGGATAATTGGGTTAATATTTGTTCTGTTATGGTAGCTGTTGGTGTGGGTTGTGGAAAGGTAATATAAGCTAATAATTTAGATTCGAGGGGTTTGCACAATTCTCTAATATTTCCTTGAAATTTTTCCCTTTGACTATAGGATAATTTGAGAAACTCTTCAGGATAAATTTTAGTACAGATTTCATAAACTGCTAAAATTAATTGTTTTTTAACTGATAAGTTTAATGCTTCTAAATAACGTTTATAAAGCTCATTTAGTTCCGTAAAAATTTCGGTTGATTTTTCTTTTAATTGCTCTATTTCTTGTCTAATTTTTTGTAGAGATTTTGCCATAAGTCAACTCTTATCAATCCCAGACATTAACCAAAAATAGGAAAAAAAGGCAAGAGTGGGGGATATTTTCCGAACTTTTGCCTTACTATCCATAACCATTGTTGAGATAATTTACTCTTTTGTTTGTTGATTAGATTGAGTAAAGAAAACAAGTTAAGACTAATTGTTTGCTTATGCTTTTTGTCCTGTTTGAGCAGCAACTTCATCAGCAAAACTAACTTCTTCTTTTTCGATACCTTCCCCTAACACAAAGCGAGTAAAACGACGAACTTGGATGTTTTCACCCAGTTGGGCAATGGTTTGTTTAAGTAACTCTTCAACCGTCATATTCGGATCTTTAATAAAAGGTTGATCGAGCAAAGAGAGTTCTTTTTGTCGTTTATCAATACGCCCTTGAACGATCTTTTCTTTGATGTTATCGGGTTTATTGCCTAAATCATCCCGTCCCATTTCAATTTCTTTTTCTTTAGCGATAACCGCTTCAGGAATATCGCTTTGGGCGACATATTCGACATTGGGACAAGCTGCAATTTGCATCGCGACGTTTTGGACAAGTTCTTTGAACTCCTCTCGGCGAGCAACGAAGTCAGTTTCACAGTTAACTTCTACCAGTACACCAATGCGGCCACCGGTATGAATATAACTATGAACTAAACCTTCTGCCGTTTGTCGGCCTGATTTTTTCTCGGCGGAGGTAATCCCTTTTTGTCGTAGCCATTCGATGGCTTTTTCGGTATCACCTTCGTTTTCTTTAAGGGCTTTTTTACAGTCCATCATCCCCGCGCCAGTTTTTTCACGGAGTTCTTTAACCAATTTTGCTGAGATTTCGGCCATTTTGATTTTCGTGTTTACGCTAAAAACTATGTTGACATGAAAAGGGGTGAGGTTGTTAGGGGGTAATGAGAAATCCTCACTTTAGTTTTCCTCACCCCCCATCCGATGACGTTAGAGTTAAGCTTACTCTTCTTCTCCTTCTTGAGAAGATTCTGTTTCAGTGTCCTCGTCTTCTTCCTCGTAGTCATCGTAGTCCCCTTCTGCGAGGCCTTCGTCAAACTCTTCATAATCATCATCGGTATCTAACTGACCATGACGACCTTCATAAATAGCATCCGCTAATTTACCTAAAATGAGTTTAATGGAGCGAATGGCATCATCATTCGCAGGAATCGGAATATCAGCGTAGTCGGGATCGCAGTTGGTATCTAACAAAGAAATCATGGGAATGCCCAGTTTTTGGCATTCTTGGATAGCGTTATATTCCCGACGTTGATCGACAATTACCACCACATCGGGGGGACGACGCATGGTTTTAATGCCACCGAGATATTTCTGTAATTTTCCGAGTTCTCTGCGCAATACGGAGGCTTCTTTTTTGGGACGACGGGCAATTTGACCACTGTCTTCCATGGCCTCTAATTCTTTGAGCCGTTCCACTCTGGTTTTGATGGTTTCCCAGTTGGTGAGCATTCCCCCTAACCAACGTTGGTTAACGTAGTTTGCTCCGCAACGAGACGCTTCTTGAGCAATGATCCCGGCTGCTTGACGCTTGGTTCCAACAAATAAGAACCGTTTCCCTTTATCGGCATTATTACGAACGTATTGATAGGCATCTTCCATCAATTGGGCTGTTTGCACCAAATCGATGATATGAACCCCATTCCGCGCTGTGTAGATATATTGAGACATTTTTGGGTTCCAACGACGGGTTTGATGTCCGAAGTGAACCCCTGCATTAAGCAAGTCCTCAAGGGATACGACTGGCATAATTTAATTTTTCTCCTATTTCGGGTTAATCCTCCATCCAGGTGTATTTCTACTTAAGAAACACCCGAAGTCCTGAATGTGCGAGATTTTAACAACTTTACTAGGATAGCATAAAATAAGTTTCCTTAACTTGTCTTATTTGCTATGAAAGCTTCTATCAATTCTCTGCCTCGTGTCGGTTACAGTCATCCTAATGATAGTTTTAGAATTAGTTTTGCCCCTTTATCGGTAGACGAAGTTTACGGGTTAGTTGATGATCCGAGTAATGGGGCGATCGCTTTGATGAGTGGGACAGTCCGAAAACAGACTGAGGGGAAAGCCGTTCGTTATTTAGAATATCAGGCTTATGAACCGATGGCTTTAGTCATTTTCCAGGAAATTGCCACTACCATTCGTCAACAATGGCCCCAAACCAACCGAGTGGTCATTCATCATCGCATTGGCAAGTTAGAAATTGGCGAAATTAGTGTTTTAATTGCGGTGGGATGTCCTCATCGCGCTGAAGCTTTTGCTGCTTGTCGCTATGGTATCGATACTTTAAAACATAATGCTCCTATCTGGAAAAAAGAATTTTGGGCTGATGGTTCGGGTAGCTGGGTAAGTATTGGTGCTTGTGAACAAGAAGAGAAATAATTGTCAGTATTAATATTGAACTCTATCACACAAATTAGTTAATTTTTTCTAGATACAACGGCCTAATTAGGTCGTTTTTTAGGTGTTTTTTTCGTAGTTTTTTACTTTTTTGTTGACTTATTTTTTGAACTTTACATTAACTTTAAAATAGAGTTTGTTTTTAATAAATATTTCAGATAAACCTTGTATTTTTTTAATCATTCATGTCAAAATGAGAATGCAGAATCAAACCACTTATTTTTTTGCTAACTTCGATTATCCACAAGAAATTAAGAAACTTTAAGTGAAAATACTAATTTATTATGCAAAAAACTACTTTGATATCTAAGGGATTTTTAAGTGCTAGTTGTGTGGCATCTATTTTAGGCTGTAGTCTAACCGCTAATGCTGCTGGATTAACACCGGTCTCTCTTGAATTAATGCTGTTAATTGATGCTTCTGATAGTATTTCATCACAGCATTTTGACGCTCAAATTAATGCGTTAAATAATATTTTTAATGATGCTAACTTTTATAATGATTTTCTTTTACCCCTCAAAGATAATCCCGCTTTAAACATTGATGATCCCAGTTTAGCCGTCAGTATTTTTCAATTTGGGGCTGCAACCACTGGAGACACAGCAGGAGACCCTATTCTTAACCCGATTTTGGATTGGACTGTCTTTAATGAACAACATCAGTCAGGGATAGGACAACTCGATCCTAATACTATTACTAAAATTGGTGGCTTTACACCTCTTGGTGATACCCTGGGTATTGTGATCGATGAGTTGGCCAATAATGATTATGAGGGCCATCAAACAGTTAATTTGTCGAGCGATGGATTTGATACATTTTCCTCAATGAGTGTACCTCTAGCCACAAGAGAGGCTTTCAGGAGTGGTGTAACCTTTAATGTGCTGGCTATCCCGGCTATCGGTGGACAAATAGAGCAAAATTCTTTTAACTCTGAAGAAGACGATTACGATCTCGATATATTACAAGCAATTGTTGATCGTTACCCTAACTTACCTCCCCAATATAAAAATAATAATTTAGCGGGTAATGCTCCTTTTCTCATGCTTGATTATGCAACAGGAGAAAAAACCATAGAAGACGCATTCCGTTTAAAATTGGGCTTAGAAACCATCGGATATGCTCCCCCCTCAAGACCGAGTGTGGATGAACCTGATACAGAACCTACAGATACACTTGATCCTACAAATACAGGAGGTACAGGGACAAGTACGGGGACAATAGGACAACCAACTGCTGATACAGGAGATATAGGGACAGGTACGGGTATCATTGGAGAACCCACTGCTGACCCAGCTAACATCCCTGAACCTAATTTTTTATGGGGATTACTCAGCATCAGTCTATTGGGATTATTGGGTCATAATAAGAGAGCTTAAAAAGGCTCTATTTCCTCTAAACAACTCGATAGTGACAACCATTGCTGATGACTTACCTTAGCTCAAAAACCTTTTCATCCAAGGTGTTGCCAAAGTGAGTTGGGAACATTACTCACTCTCTATACGTTTAAAACACTCGTAGGCCAAAATTTTACGCAAATCTAGCTAAAGAGTATATCCTGTAAAGGTGAGTGAGTTGTGAGGAAGTGAATTAATGGTTATCTCCCTATCCCCAAACGGCAATGGTCGTTTAAATCATCAGACTGCTAAACTTAGTCATGGTTTAGTGACTACATTGCCCTCTTTACCCAATAGCCCTTTATTTGGAACTGATGGGATTAGAGGCAAAGCAGGAGAGTTATTGACTGCCCCCTTTGCTCTACAATTAGGATTTTGGGCAGGACAGGTCTTAAAATCAAAAACAGCAAGCGGGGGCCCGATTATTATTGGTCAAGACTCTCGTAACTCCAGTGATATGTTAGCCATGGCCATGGCCGCTGGGTTAACCTCAGCAGGTTTAGAAGTGTGGCAGTTAGGGTTATGTCCTACTCCTTGTGTGGCCTATTTAACCCGTCACAGTGAAGCAATGGCCGGGATTATGATTTCTGCCAGTCATAACCCCCCAGAAGATAACGGCATTAAGTTTTTTAACGCTGATGGGACTAAGTTATCCTCAACCCTCGCAGAAGAGATTGAAGAGGGATTACGGGGTAATTTGTTATTATCGATGGAGGAATGGTCAGCCTGGGGGAAAATTTTATATCAACCTAATTTAGTTAATACTTATTGTCAATTTTTACAAGACAGTTTACCCTCTTCTTTGAGTTGCCAAGGCATGAAAATCGTTTTAGATTTAGCTTGGGGTGCATCAGTGAATGTGGCACCAGCTATGTTTAAAGCTTTGGGTGCAGAAGTTATTTGTTTACATGAAACCGCTAACGGCGATCGCATTAATGTTAACTGTGGCTCGACTCATTTAAAGTTATTACAAGCAGCGATCGCAGAACATCAAGCGGACATGGGTTTTGCTTTTGATGGGGATGCAGACCGAGTGATGGCCGTAGATAGTACCGGTAAGGTAGTGGATGGGGATTATATCCTGTACCTCTGGGGAAAATCCCTCTTAGAGCGAGGAAATTTGCCCGATAACCTCTTGATCGGCACGGTTATGGCAAATTTGGGGTTTGAGCGTGCTTGGCAGGGTTTAGGGGGTCAATTAGTGCGGACTTCTGTGGGCGATCGCTATGTTCAAGCACAAATGTGGGAAACTGGGGCGATGCTTGGGGGTGAACAGTCAGGACACATTATTTGTCATCATTACGGGGTGTCAGGGGATGGTGTACAAACGGCACTGCAGTTGGCTGCCTTGGTGCATGAGTCTGGGGTATCCTTAGCTGAGTTGGTTAAAGATAGTTTCGACACCTATCCTCAGATTTTACGGAATGTGCGTTTAGAGGATCGCGAAAAACTTCGCTATTGGCAAGAGTCTGAACCTTTGCAACAGGCGATCGCTCAAGCAGAAGCAGGTATGGGCAATACTGGCCGGGTTTTAGTTCGCGCTTCGGGGACTGAACCTTTAATTAGAGTAATGGTGGAATCAGAATGTCCTGATGCTGCGAATCATTGGGTTAATTATTTAGTGGGAGTGGTAGAAACCCATCTTACTGCTTAATATTTGTCGGGTTTGATAAGGGTAGGGATAATCAATGAATTGTCCCTACTTAATTATTCGGATTTTAAATACTTTAGAAAGGTTAGGTGCAAGAGAAATGTAGTTATTTTAACTCCAATGGTAGGCTACGAGAGATTATTATATGCTAGACAATTTTCAGGAAAGAAACAATTATTATGACAGAATTTTCTAACCTAGAATCATCTAATATTTGGGACTACAAACCTAAATGGTGTCAACCTTGGTCTATTTTATTAACAGGAATCATCTTAAGTGTTGGTAGTTGGTTTTTGATTCATATTGTTTGGCTTACTTCCCTTATTTCAATTTTAATCATAGTTTGGTGGGTTTATTTTTTGATTCTTTACCCTCGAATGTTTAAAGAATATGTAGAAAGTCAAAAGAATTCATAAATAAGCCTAACACCCTAATGTCTTGTCCTTATTTCTGCAAGTGGGAGGAGTGACTTTAAGCTTGAATTTAATGACCATGTTCATTGCATATATAATGGCTACTCTTATTAAATATACCAACTATGGCTATTCCTACAGGTATCGATAATTTACTAATGTTTGTCTCTAAGGCAGGATTTACTTTATTAGTGAGCAATAAAAAGTTTATATTTGTACAATAATAAATTATGATGTATGTGGGGATAATTCCTGAATTATTATTACATCTGTCTCTCCTATCTATCAACATCTTAGTTGTAATCAGGGAATGATAGAGCATATACTATTGTTAGACTTGATAAAATAATAAGAATTATTACAAATCCTCAAAATTTAGATGATAAACATTATAGATATTAGGTTATACAGTCAGTGAAAATGCTAAGCAGTTTAGATTTTTGTTTCAAAAATTTAGTCAAGCTGTGCGATGTTTTAATCAAATGGATGAAGATATAATTTGCATATCAAACAAAACGAGAGAGGGAGTAAATCAATGATTGGAACTTTTCAAGAAACTCTTTTAGAATATATCGGAAATGGAAAAGAAATAAGATATATCGCTAACTTATTAAACTTATCCAAATTACGTTTAATAGAGGAGATAGAAAACCTGGAAAAACTAGGATATTTGCAAGTAGCGACCCAGATTGATGGTAGTATTTATTCTTGTTGGTTAACTGATAAGGGTTGGTTCTATTTAGACGAAGTCTTCTAAAAAGAGTCATCGTTTAAGCATTTAACGTATCAAAAATAAAAGAAAAATAATAAGACATTGTTGTTCTCTTTACAGTATTCTTGTTTGGGTCTTTCTTGACCCATTATTTTTGAGGCTAGTTTAAGCTTCAATTATGTTAGTATTTCTCCTCCCATTAACTTTTTATAGCGAGTTTCTAATTCTTTTTTCAAAGAGGGTAAACCCCCTAAACTTTTGTCGGCTGTGATAATCTTTTCTGCTGCTACTCTGGCTAATTCTAACACTTCTTGGTCTT
>NZ_PRLH01000110.1 GCF_003013815.1 Cyanothece sp. BG0011
CGCATCTCCGGTTAAACATTCTGAGTGCATTCGTACCATAACAGAATGGTCTTTAAACTGACTGGGTCTCCTTTAACAATGGCCACGTGTTCGGTGTCATCTAAGACGTTGCGGTAAGCATAGAGTTGAAATGTGCCGAACTGACTGGGAAACTGACAAACAGTTCGCGGTAGACAAAGCGATCGTGTTTGAGGCGATAACTAATCAGATCAGCAATACTAATCAGTTTCAGGTTATGTTTTTTGGCATAATCGAATAGTTGAGGGAGTCGGGCCATGGAACCGTCAGGGTTTTGGATCTCACAGATCACCCTGCCGGATAAAGTCCTGCGAGTCTCGCTAAGTCTACGGCTGCTTCGTATGACCGGCCCGTTTAAGAACCCCTCCCACTCTGGCCCGAATGGGAAAAATATGACCTGGACGGGTTAAATCGTCAGGTTGGGTGTTAGGATTAATGGCCACTTGAATGGTACGGGCCCTATCTTCTGCGGAGATCCCCGTAGAAACCCCCAGATGGGGAGACGCATCAATACTGACGGTAAAAGCGGTTTGATTGCTGTCGGTGTTTTTAGTGACCATCAGGGGAAGGTCTAACTCATCTAACCGTTGCCCGTTCATGGCTAAACAGATCAGTCCCCTGGCTTCAACTGCCATGAAATTAATCATATTAGGGGTGGCAAATTGAGCGGCGCAGATGATATCCCCTTCATTTTCGCGGTTTTCGTCATCGACAACAATAATAGCCCGGCCAGCCTTAATATCGGCTAAGGCCGCATCAATGGGATCAAATTCAGGAATTAGGGTTTGTGAAGCGTTCACAAGTGATTGCTGATATTAATAGAACTTAACTTATTTTAGCTCGTGTTTCAGAATCAAGCCCTTAACCATTATGTCAGAGCAGATAATTTACTCGCTTTGAGATTGTTCAAACATATAACCTCTACCACGAATGGTTTTGATGCGTTGGCCTTGAAGATCATTAATTTTTTTACGAATTTGACCAATATGCACATCGACTTTTCTTTCAACCGTTATTTCATGATGATCTCCCCAAACCGCAGAAATTAAGTCGCTTCTTTCCCAAACGCGGTTAGGATGGGTAGCCAAAAAGTACAATAACTCGAATTCTAAAGAGGTAAGGGGTAACACTTCCTGGTTAAGGGTCACTTCGCATCGGTTAGGATCAATGGTCAATTCATCAATCGTGATACAGTTATTGGGGGTATTTAGGTTAACTTCTCCCCCATCACGGCGTTTTAATAAAGCAGCAATTTTGGCTTTGAGAATTTCTAAATTAAAGGGTTTGGTCAAATAATCATCGGCCCCTTGTTCAAACCCTTCTAAAACATAGTTAGTGTCGGTCATACAGGTTAACATCAGCACAAGGGTTCCGGTTTGACGAATTTCTTTACAAAGACTAAACCCACTTTCGTCGGGTAAATTCACATCTAAAATCGCTAAATCTGGGCTAAGCTTTTGAAAGAGTTGTCTTGCAGTTCTGACATCTGCTGCCGATTCAATATGATAGTTATTGTAGCTAAAAAATCGAGAAATTAATTGGCAAATCGCCGGATCATCATCCACAATTAAAATTTTAGGTTGAGGGGAATTAATTATCATAGACGTTTGTAAGTAGGGGATATGAACAGTCATAATTGAAGATGGTTAGGAAACAAATAGATAAAAACTTAACTGATGAGAAGTTGCCCAAAGTAAGATATATAAAGGGAAATTTTATGCTATTTTTATCTCAGTATGGGTGAAAGGATCTTTTAAGCATACTTAAACAGTCATCGACAATGGTTTGCACTACAATCAAAGAGGATCGAAGTCCCTAACTTGATCGTGGTTTTGGGTTTGAGTTAGCCATGAACTTCCTACTTGAATCAACAAACCGTTACCCATTGTCTTTATTGGTTATAGTCAATGACAATATCATCAGACTCTTTTTTTTGCTCGCCAAGACACAACGCCACTCATTGATGTTTTAACCACCTTAAAAAACAAGCCCGATGCTGCTTTTTATGTTCCCGGCCATAAACGGGGACAAGGTATTAGCGATCGCCTCTTGTCTTTGTTAGGAAAGACAGTGTTTCAAGCTGACTTACCAGAATTGCCCGAGTTGGGGAATTTGTTTGCCCCTGATGAGGCCATTAAACAAGCCCAAATCTTAGCATCGGAAGCCTTTGGGGCTGATCGCAGTTGGTTCCTGGTAAATGGCTCAACCTGTGGCGTTATTGCTGCCATTGTGGCAACTTGTAGCCCTGGAGATAAAATTATTGTACCCCGTAACGCCCATCAATCTGTCATTATGGGTTTAATTGTTTCTGGAGCGATTCCTATTTTTCTTAATCCAGAATACGATCCTACCTGGGATCTGGCTCTGAGCATTACCCCAAAGGCATTAGAAGCCACTTTAAAAAACAATTCCGATGTTAAAGCCGTTTTATTGGTTTATCCTACTTATCACGGTGTTTGTGGGGACATCCAATCTATCGCAGCGATTACTCATCGTTATAACATTCCCTTACTGGTAGATGAAGCTCACGGGGCGCATTTTGAGTTTCATGAAGCCTTACCCCCTTCTGCTTTGTCCATGGGAGCGGATTTAAGCGTACAATCGACTCATAAGGTCCTCTCGGCCATGACTCAGGCGTCTATGTTACATATACAAGGCGATCGCATTCATCCTCAACGCATTAGTCAAGCCTTACAATTAGTTGAGTCTACCAGTCCTAGTTATTTATTATTAGCGTCTTTGGATGGGGCGAGACAACAAATGGCGTTACACGGAGAAAAGTTATTAACTCAAACCATCGAATTATCGAAATTAGCGGTTGACAAAATTAAAGAAATAGACCATTTATCGGTTTTAGAATTAAAAGAAAAGCGTCCAGGATTTCATGATTTAGATATAACTCGCCTAACAGTTAATGTCACTGGTTTGGGGATAACGGGTTTAGAAGTCGATGATATTTTCCGAGAAAAATTAGAGGTTACTGCTGAGTTACCGATGTTATCCCATTTAGCTTTTATTATTTCTATTGGTAATAGGAAACAGGATATTAACAAATTAATTGATGCTTTTAATACCCTTCATAATTATTTTCGTTCCTCTGCTAATTCTCGGTTTTGCTCCTCTCCCTATCTCTTAAACCCGTCTCCCTTAACATTATCTCCTAGGGAGGCTTTTTTTGCTCCTAAAAAGTTAGTGAAAATTGAGCAAAGTATTGGGAAAATTAGTAGTGAATTAATTTGTCCTTATCCCCCCGGTATTCCTGTTTTAATGCCAGGAGAAATGATTACCCATGAAGCCATAACCTACCTAACAAAAATACAACAGCTAGGGGGTATGATTTCTGGTTGTAGTGATAGCACTTTAAAGCAAATTAATATAGTTATTAATTAATCTTTTCAGGGACATCAACATTAGAAAGATTCGCTAAAGATTTAAGGTGTTGAGCGCGAATCAATTCAGTAAAATTTAAAATAGAACGGCCTTCTAATTTAGCAGCGTTTTCTATGCCTTCTAAAAGATTTTGCGCTGCTTGTACTTCTGTATAACCGCGTCTTAAAGCCACTTTGATAGCAGCTTCATCCGTATCTAATTCTCGTTGAACACTTTTATTGTCTCGCCAGATTTGTCTAATTGAAATAGCCGTTAAACCACCAGCAATTAACATTCCTATGGCATCACCTTGCCCAGTTTCAACCATTAATCCGATAGTTCCAGCTAAGACAATTAATTGATTAACATCGGGCTTAAACCAACGAATATTAATTAAACGATTAGTAGCCCTTAATATTAATAAATCTCTTTGCCCGCTTGGTAGCCGTCGCCATAAATCAAAGTTAATATAAATAGGACGGCTTTCTCGATTCCAAGGGGGCGCAAAGGGGGCATCAATCACCTTCGACTGCTGGGGTTTGCTAACAATCTTCGTTAACATTCTCCCCGAAGCAGGCATGATATCTAATAAACGACTAATCTCAGCATCAATACTCATAAAAAAATAACCAAAACCCTTACTCTATTATTGAGTATAATGAGTGGTAGAGGTACCGTCTTTTTGAAAACAAGTTTCTAAGAGTTGAATTTTGTATAAATACCAAAAACGTTTGGTTTGCCAAACCATTGGTTTCTGGGGATCAAATAAAGGTTGATTAAGATAGGTCCAAATAGCAATTCCGATATGTTTAAAACGCCATAAGTTTATTGATGATTTCATTGTTCTAAAATCCCTAAGTAATTTTTAAAGCAAAACCATTAAGTGCTGTTTAAGAATTATGGGTTATCCTTGTTAGATAACCTTTCTATTATCAATGTGACAGATTAGGGATTAATTATGCTTGGTGACAAACACGGAATATTGTGCCAAAATTTACGGATACTCCGTATTTTCTGGGATTAGTGAAAACAAGACCTTTTTACAATAACTAAAGTCCTTAATATGATTACATTGTAGCTCTTAATCGTTTCTAATCTTGTTACTATTCTGCCTCACAAAATATCGATCTCAACCGAATTTTAAATGAGTAAATACACTCATTTTTCCCTGAATCACCGTAATCAATACCATTCATTCATTTTTTTTAATAATCAAACGTTTAGAAATCAATAACTAATAGGTTTTGCGAGTTATATCAATGGTAATGTTACCGCCAAAATCGGGAATGGGAGGGGCTAGTTTAGTTAATCTTACCCTAACTTGATTAACCTTTGGTAAAGAGAGTATGTCTTGAGCGATCATTTCTGTTAACTTTTCAATAAGTGCCACTTTGGTGGTTTTAATATGATTTTTAACGATGGCGATCGCCTGTCGATAATCTGAGGTATCATCAAGATTATCCGTAACACCAGCCTCTTTTAAATCTACCCCTAACGTTAAATTGACTTCAAACCATTGTCCTAAAACTTGCTCTTCCGGTAAATAACCAGTATAACCGTAACAACGAATGCCAGTCACTTCAATAAAATCCATTTCAGTTATTAGTTGAATTGAACTATTTAGACAAAATCTAGGTTCAATCGTTATGATTGTGAATAGGATAATTTTACTATAAATCTTATGAGTCACTCACCCAATCATAATCTTTCTCGTGAAGTCAAAACTCAAATTACTATTTTAGGCAGTTTTGTCAGTATTTTCTGGATCACTGAACTAATTGACGTTTTCTTTTTAAAAGGTAGATTAAATCAATATGGAATTCAACCCCATAGTTTAATTGGTTTACGAGGTATCCTTTTTGCTCCTTTTTTGCATGGAGATTTACCCCATTTAATTAGTAATACTATCCCTTTTCTGGTGTTAGGATGGTTAGTTATGTTACAAGAAACAAGTGATTTCTGGATTGTTACTATTTTAACCATGATCGTCGGTGGTTTAGGGGTATGGTTGTTTGCTGCACCAACTTCTATCCATATCGGGGCTAGTATTTTGATTTTTGGTTACTTAGGATTTTTATTACTACGAGGTTATTTTCAGCGTAATTTTATCTCCGTTTTTCTATCTGTTGTAGTAGCTTTTCTTTATGGCGGGTTAGTGTTAGGTGTGTTACCTACAGCATCGGGAATTTCTTGGCAAGGCCACTTATTTGGCTTTTTGGGTGGCATTTTAGCCGCTAAATTAATCGCCAATGAAAAGCGGTATTATCATTAAAAAAATAGAGTGAAAATCTATTTTAGGGTTGGGAGGGAAGAGATAAAACCGCATCGAATTGACTGGTAGAATTATCAGGAAAACTGACAGTTATTCCTAACCCTTGTATCGACTCTACAATGGGTTTGCTTTTCGGTGGAATTGTCTTACCAGGCAACTGATTTAATTGTTGAGAGATTTGGGAAAAATCAACATAAAAATAACCTAAATTCTGAGACGGTAAAAGGGATTTAAGTTCTTTAAAATTGGGATTTTGTAGTATCGTCTCTTGTTGTTTTAATTCTTGTACTATCTCAAAAGATGTTCCCAATGTTACCATTAAATTTTCATTATCTAACCATCCATAAGACAAGATTACACCTTGTAAGGGAAACATCCATTCCACCACGTCAATTCCTTGAAGACTTCTTTTATTTACCGTAACATTATTATCATTAGCTAACTCAGTTAACTTGTCTAAAGTGTTATTGGCTGTTTGGCGATCGCTGGTTTCTAACATTACCATTCCTCCTACTCCTAAATTAGCAATTCCCCCCCGATCTAACTCTATCATTCCTAATCCAAATTCTCCATTCATCCAGTTAAAAACTTCTTGATCTGCATCTAAATTAACCTCACGAAATGTCTGACGAATTTCCCTAACCAAACGATTGACTTCTTGATCTTTTTGAGCCGTTTCTAGTAATTGATTCCATCCTTGATCAATGCCTTGGCCATTGGCTAATAAGAAGGTTTTTCCAGGAAAGTCTGCTAAAATATTACTGGGTATTGTCTCAGGAATTTGATCGATTTGATCGGGGTTAAGATTAGCGATCGCTTGTAAATGTAGTCCCTGTTTTTCTGCCCCTATTCCAATTAGAATGGATTCAACTTCATCTAATTGTTTTAAGCTAGTTTCTGGAATAGGTTGCTCGGTATTTTCTAAAAATTGTTTGATGGTTTCCCCATAATTAGGAATATAAATATTGAAAAGCGTATTTTTAATCGATAGAGGTTGCTTTAATAATTCTTGAACTTGAGGTTTATCAGCATAGGAAGACGCTCCTTTAAAACTATCAATTGCTGTCTCAATGGTATAATCTTTTTCAGCGACTACTAAGCGATTATCTAAAAGAGCAAAACTGAAATCTTTTCCAGAGGTATCTGTTACTTGTTTAATGGTAATATCTTGATATTCCTTCGTTTCTACAGTAACATTTTCTTGTTTTTTAAGTTTATCAAAAAATTGCTTTGCTTTAACTTTATTCTTGATACCCACAACCATTAAAGGTTGCACATTTTCAGGTATTGGAGATGTTTTTTGAGGGGGCAGTAATGCTATAGTTATCCCATCTACCCAGGGTTGAATATCCTTTTCAAAAGAAATATTTTTATTCGCAAAATTCTCATTATTCCATTGATCAATACGGGTTTGAATGTCTTGTTGTGTTTGAGGGTTTCCATACTGAGATAACTGTTGCCAAGCTTTTTTATTAGTTGATAGATAACCACTAGCAAACGCTGACTCAGGAATGACTTCTGCTGCTACTAAAGGGGTGATAGTTTGACCCGGAAAGAATGGTAAGTTCCCTCGAAAATAATAATAAGCTCCTGCGCTTCCTACTGCTACAATAGCTGTTAATCCAATAATCGGAAGACAACCATAACCTGATCTATTCTCAGTTGACATAATCTTTAATCATAATCATTGTATCTATTATAAGTCATGATTCATGAATTAAAGAGCTAATAAGTATTAGCTTAATTCCTTTTATTCAAAACTATATCCAAAAGTAGCTATGTCATCTTTATATGCTTCTTCTAGCCATGCGGCAGTCTTGTCATTATAATATAAGCGATAATCTTTCTTTCGTTTTGATGAATTAACATGAGGTAGGGATGCTTTCACATCCAACTTTTCTAGAAGGGAGTTAAAGTCTTGATCTAGTTGTTCATATTTCCCAATAAAATCTACTAAACAATTACCTTGTTCATCATATAAAAAACTTTTTTGTAAGCGAATTTCGTGAGTTGTCCACCAATCATTAACAAGCCAATCTATATATTCATCAAAATTTTTTTTAGATTTAATTAGTTGATGATGTTTATTAGTTTTTTCTTTCCGAGCATAGTGATATAAAGATACTTGCCAATCCCAAGGATTACGAACAAAACCAAATTTATAAAATGTATTAAAAACTTTAGGAGAAAGAGATTTTTTGAGTTCAGAAGCTGTTACATGATGCTCGAATTTAGTTACTCTATCAAACAAATAAGGAACCTCGAGGCTTAATATTTGTGAGATTTTATCTAGACTTTTTACATAGAGGCTAGGTGAATATTGATATGATTTAAGGGCCTTATTAATACTACTACCAGCTACTTTATAAACATGGATAAAGATAAATTTTTTTTCAAATGAAATGAGCATAACTTTTTTATAAAACCTCGACTACTTATGGCGATTATTATACTTGTTATGTTAACAGACTCTACGAACAAATAGTTAAGTTTTTCTGGACAAATTTTCTCACCCCCATGAGCTAAGGTTTTCAAAAGAGACTGGGTGCACTACCCCAATAAAACCTAAGAATTATTTTTCTTGTTTAATCGCGGCTAAAACCTGGGAATGAATTGACCCATTTGTCGCTAAAACACCATGATTATTGCTTAATTTTGCCCCTACAGAAAAATCTAAAGGTTTACCCTCTAAATCTGTTACTTTACCCCCGGCTTCTTCTACCATAATCACTCCGGCTGCATGATCCCAGATATTTTCTTTCTTGCCTTCAAATTGCGGTAAAGGAACTCTCGTATAAAGATGAGCATCTCCTCTGGCGATCGCTCCATATTTCGCCAAAGAGTCCATTTGTTTGGCTGCATAGGTTAACCCTAAACGCTGATCGATGGCGGTTTGCACCTGGCGATCGCTATGGACGGATTCAACACTTTCGATGCGATATAATTGCTCAAAATGAGCCGAAGGATCTACTTGAATCTTTTGAGAAGTTCCCCCTTCTAGGGGTATTTCTACAGCCCCTTGACCCCGAATCGCCAAGAAAATAACTCCCTTATTCCCATCTTCTCTCGGAAAGGCAGGACAAGCTAACACCCCTAACTTCACCTCTCCTGCTTCCACTAACGCCAAAGCGACAGCATATTGATCGCCTCGGATAAATCCTTTTGTGCCATCAATGGGGTCCAAAGTCCAGTAACGGGGTGCAACGTTTCCATTACCCCAGTTGATCCAATCAATAACATTGTCGGGGGTTGCTGTGGGAATACTTTGTTGTACCTGTTCAATAATTTGCTGACGAACTCCTTCTAAGCCGGGTTTTTGCAGAAGTGTCGCGTCTTCTTCACCAATGACTGGATCATTCGGAAATGACTCCATTAACCCTTGACATAGGATAGCTTGCGCCCCAAAATCTGCCACGGTTACGGGACTGGTATCAGCTTTTTGCACAGCTTGGCGGCCTTGGGTTTGTTGGACTCGTTGACACAGTTTAGCTGCTTGTCTGACTATCTTCAACGCTAATTCTTTTTCTGGTTGATAACTCATTTTTTAACAAACCTAGTTCCTTATTTATTATCTATTAGATTATGCACTGCTTCGACGACGCGATTTAAACCGACAGAATTAGACGCTTTAAATAAAATGCGATCGCCCGGTTTAATGACTTCGGTTAAGCGTTGTATCAATGCTTCATGGGTAGAAAAACATTCGGTTTCAATGGTTTTAACTCCTTGAGTAATAGCTTGGGCTTCTGGGTCATCCACTAAGATATAAAGACCATCAATGTCCAATTTTTCAGCCATTGCCCCCACTTCCTGATGTAACTGCCCTGATGCTTCTCCTAATTCTTTCATGGTGCCGAGGACGGCTAAATGACGCTGACCGGGGGTATCTTTGAGCAGTTGTAAGGCTGCTTTCATGGACTCTAAACCAGCGTTATAGGTTTCGTCTAAAAGGAGGATATCGTTATGGAGGGAATATTGTTGCGATCGCCCTTTGGGAAGGTCAACGGTTACCCCTTGGGTCAAAAGATTCCAGTCTAAGTTTAACTGTTTCGTCACTGCCAAAGCAGCTAAATAATTCAAAGCATTGTGACGACCGGGTAAAGGTAGAGGAAAATCCATTCCCTCGACTCTTAATATCTGATTATCGAGCAATTCTCCTGTAATATCGCCTCCTTCTAATCCATAGGTAATGGTTTTACCTTGCCATACCCTGGCTGCTGTTTCCATGAGCCGTGGATCATCATGATTAAGGATAGCAATGCTATCTTGGGGCATTTCGGCCAACAATTCGCATTTTGCCTCAGCGATCGCTTCTCGTGATCCCAGTCGTCCAATATGTGCCGTTCCTACATTGGTAATGATGCCAATGGTAGGGCGAGCAATTTGACTGAGTAAGGCAATTTCTCCTCTAGCTCGCATCGCCATTTCAACAACAGCATAATCATCACTTGTTGTTAATGATAAGAGGGTTTTCGGTACACCAATTTCGTTATTATAGTTAGCTTGGGTTTTCTGAACCTTTCCATAAACCCCTAATACTGAAGCGATTAACTCTTTTGTTGTGGTCTTGCCCACCGACCCTGTGATGCCGATGATAGGAATTGTCAGCTTATTTCGCCACCAATTTGCAATTTCTTGATATGCGATTAATGTATCTTTAACAATAATTTGCGGAATTTTCTTACTAGAAATTACCGATACCTCATGGTCGACAATTATGGCGATTGCTCCTTTAGAAATTGCATTTTCTATAAATGAATGACCATCAAATTTTTCTCCTTTTAGGGCGACAAATAGATCATTCTCTCTTAAAAATCGAGTATCTGTATTAACTTCATGTATTACTTGATTTGATAAAAGTTGAGAAGACTTTCGGAAATTTTTGTTTAAAATATTTGGAATTTCACTTAGAATCATCTTACTAACTAGAATAACTACGGAGAAAAATATCGGGAATTCACTGAATATGAAAAATGGAAAATTTGTGATCAAGATCACATACAAAAGGTGTTCTTTTCCGTTACTTTAAGGAATGTCTTTACAAAACAAAGGTTATTAACTAAAGTATGTTTAACTATAAACTTTATCAAAACGGGTTTAACTGAGCTATTATTAACCAATTGAGAAAGAGAAGTGTTTTCTAAATTCTTACTAAGATTGCTATAATAGTGAGGCAATAGAATACAAACCATTGGCAAAAACAAAACAGCTAAAAATGCTTGAGCAACTTCTATCATTAGACCAAAAGCGGGCGAGAAATTTACCGATAATCTAAACGGAATTTTACAGCCCCAGGTTGAATTAATCAATTAGAATGGGCTGACGACCATGAAGCACCTATCCCAAACCCACTCATTACAACAAGGAGCTAAAGAAGAGCAACTCTTCTACGACTACTTCTTACAGCACGTCCGAACTGACACCCCAGGTCAGTTGGTTGAAGACTTTCGTCGCTTATTTATCGAAGCTAGAGGGTTTCGCGATCCTCAACTCTATACAGCGTTAGAAAAAATCGTGAAACAGAAGAATGGTGAATATCAATTCAACTACTTCTTCAACCGTTGCTGCCATATTTTAATCAACCATTGGCAGATGGATGTTCAGTCTCATAGTGCGATTCCTGAGTTAGTTGGGCTTTTTGAGAATCTTGCTCCTCCCCGTAGTGGTTATCAAAATACAGCGAACCGAGTTCGATATCTGGTCAAAAACTTTACCCAGTCCGATCAGTATAATAAGCTTCAGCGATTGGCCCGGGTTATTAATAACAAACTCAATCCCGAAAAGTCTAACACGGTGGGTAACTTGATTCATCGTTATCCCTATTTGTATAATCATTGTCTTTTGGGAGAAGAAAGCAGCCAAGAACACCAACAAACGGTAAGAAAAATTAAAACTCAAACGGAAAAACGTTTCGAGGTGAATTTGTCTCGCTATGTTACCTATAAAGTAAGATTAGCACAACTGTCGAGATCCCCTGAATTAGCCGTTCCCGAAAAAGGCCGTATTATTCGCCCGGTCAAAAATCCCACCCTTCTCAAAGATAAAGAATTAAACCAAGCATTAAAGCATTATGTCGGCACGGTTGATGGAGGTTATACCTATAAAAGTTTATCGCAAAACTTCTTGAGTCATACGGTTCATACCCAAACCTTCGGACGTTACAAAGATGATCTTTATGAGTATATTCTCACTTCTTTAGATCCTAAATATTCCAAAGGACAATTTAATAAAAATCTCTACCAATTACTACAGAACACTCTCCCTGAGTGTAATCATCAAAAACCCAGTGAGTTCTTGATGTTACGAACTGCGAGTCAATTAATGAATTTTTTGGTGGTAGAAAACGGTAAGAAACCCGATCACTACGTTTTTGTCGACATGATTTCTAATATGGGAGTCACACGGACAATGGGTTTACTACTGAAGGTTGTTTTAGTGTCTAGCAAGGTTAAACCCTATTTAGAAAAGCGTTTTTCTATCTTATTCAATCACTACGAATCTTTTACTAAAGAAGGGGTTCCCTGGTTAGTTAAATCCTTAGAAAATTTACAATTAGCGTTTAGCGTTCATTTTGGCAAGGTAGATTTATCCTGTTTAAAACAAGTTAAAATGAGATAAGTTTAAGAAGATTTGATAGTCTTCAGTTGGGTTTCAAGTCTATATTTCTATGTTTCAAGCGACACGCCGTCGTCTAGCCCTGTGGTACACTGCGGTTACAGCTATTTTGCTCCTTCTGTTTGCTACAGGAGTCTTTTTTTATGTTCGGAGTACCTTAGTTGAACGAGTTGATGATACCTTAAAGCACGTTGTCGAGGTGGTTAACCGTTCTTTGGTCATTGAGTCCGTTTCTGTGTCTCAGGGACGCTATCAGGTCAATGTAGAGGCTAGTTTTAGGGATAATGCAGAAGCAGTGGAAGATGATCATATTGATATTGAATGGTTTAACCCTCAAGGAGAGTTAGTTTGGTCAACGTTTAGTGATCCTCCTGTGATCCCTCTTCATCTTAACCGACGAGCGGAAACGGTTCATCTTAACGGCGATCGCATTCTTAGACAGGTGACGGCAAAAATCAATTTAGAGCGTTATATTTTAGGGTATTTAAGGGTTAGTCATCCTTGGTTTGAGGTGACAAAACCCATTCGTCAATTGAGTTTTGATTTAGCTTTAGGAACCTTAATTACAATTATTATTGTCGGGTTTATTGGTTGGTTTTTATCGGGTTTAGCGATTCAACCGATCCGAGATTCTTATCAAAGTTTAAAACAATTTACTGCGGATGCTTCCCACGAATTAAGAAATCCTATTGCTACCATTCAAACCAATGTACAAATGGCTTTAACCTATGGAAATACTGATCCACAAGTGCAACAAAGACAGTTAAAAGTAGTCGAAAGATTGACGAAACGGTTAGGAAATTTAGTCAATGATTTATTATTTTTGGCTCGATCTGATAGTGGAATGTTACAAGCTAGACAGCAAAAGATTCCTTTAGATGCTTTATTAATTGAAGTGATAGAAGAACAAAGAATCTTGGCTCAACAAAAGAATATTTTTTTGTCATTACATATTGTAGAACCCAATAACAATGATGAGGATAATTTCAGTTTATCGGGAGATTGGGATCAACTCGCTCGTTTATTTACTAATTTAATTAGTAACGGATTAGAACATAGTTTTTCTGAGGAAACTGTCTCAGAAAAAAACAATCAAGCAGCTTCGGTTGAGGTAGAATTACAAAGAATTAAACGCGATCGCTTACATCAGTTACAAGTTAAAGTCAAAGATACCGGAAAAGGGGTTCCTGAGACAGCCTTAAATCATTTATTTGATCGGTTTTATCAAGTTGATCCCTCTCGTAAAAGTACAGGGGGTTCGGGTTTAGGATTGGCGATCGCTAAAGCTATTGTAGACAATCATCATGGACACATTAAAGTAGAAAGCGAGTTAGGCAAAGGAACGATCTTTACAGTCGTTTTACCAATTTAGAGATTATCTAGTAATACAAATAAGGTGTTTGTTATTTGTTAGGGTTGAAATTATTATCTAATCAACCATTGCCACCCCCTCTAACTCCCCCTCACAAAAGGGGGAGAACCCTTGCCCATTCCCCCTTCCCTAGTGCGTGGCACGATAAAACCCAATCTAGGGTAAGGTTAACGAAGCTGCCAGGCTATTCTGCTAACACCCTATGATTGGGAAAAGAAAATGTATCTTGGGATTTATTTTATCTCCCTACTCTTAATATAGCAAAGATTAGGGCAAAGCATTATAGACAATCGTTTAAACTTAAGATGAATGATTAATCTATATGAGTGAATTCTATGGCCCAATCTCAAAAGCGAGACTCTTCTAAAAATGTGGATAAGCAACCGATTGCACCCATTGGTCAATGGCTTGATGTTGAACAAATTCAACTCCCCCAACGGCAACCGCGACGCTCTTTTAACCGAGAAAAGTTAGAGGAATTGACAGCATCTATTGAAGAATACGGGATTTTAGAACCTTTAATCGTTCGACCCCTGAATGATCATCTCTATGAGTTGGTAGCCGGGGAACGTCGTTATCGTGCAGCGAAAAATGCCCGAAAAACACAAATTCCTGTCATTGTTAAGGATATTGATGAACAACAAGCGTTTGAGTTGGCTTTGTTGGAGAATATGCAACGGGACGACCTTAACGCCATTGATGAAACAGAAGGAATGTTAGAGTTAATTCGTCAAACCTTAGAGATAGCTTCTAATCAAGAAGTGATTCAACTTCTGAATAAGGCGGCCAATGCTCAACGACGGAATCAACCTTTGACGGATAACGTTAAACGTCAAATAGATATGATCGATGATCTTTTTATGAAAATCGGACGATTGAATCGAGAGAGTTTTCGGACTAATCGTTTACCGTTGTTAAATTTGCCTGATGATGTCTTACAAGTATTAAGACAAGGAGAATTAGACTATACTAAAGCTAAGGCGATCGCTAAACTAGATAATGAGATTGACCGTAGAAATTTGATGGAGTTAGCCATTACTGAACAGTTAACTTTGAGGCAAATTAAGGAAAAAATTCAAGAAATTTTAGAACAAAATCAAACAGTCCCAAGAGTTAATAATTCAACAGATTTATATAAAGAGTTTAAAGCTATAACAAAAATTAAATCCGATGCTTGGAAGGATGAAAGCAAAAAGGCTCAACTTGAAACTTTATTGATGCAACTTAGAGATATTTTAGAATAAAGATTTGGATTTGTGCTTAGAGAAGCAAGGGATCGCACAAAAGTCCATAATTAAGGCTTCAGCCTTTCTTCTGACTAGCTTTGTTGTTCTCAATGACTTACTACAAACTTACATTTATTTTTATCTACCTACTTATTTTGTTGACGGATAACGTTATCCGTCAAGATTATTGATTCAGCTTAACAATAGGATAAAGATGATAGTGAGGATAAAATAAAAATAGTCCCTTGCAAAACATCAAGAGACTAAATCAAACAAATACTATTACAAGTTTAACTTATGAATGAACCTATCACAGTTCCTTATTCCCTACAAGAAATTCTCAAACGTATTGAGGATAAAATAGACACCAATCAAAAAGAGATTAAACAAGAAATTAAGGACGTTAGACAAGAAATTAAGGGTGTAAATACCAAACTTGAAAAGTTGAATACGGTTGAGGTAGAACTAGCAGAAGTTAAAACAGACCTTAAAGGAATCAATAAACGCTTAGATTCTCAAGAGTTTCTTAATCGTTCTGTTGCCGTTGGTTTCATCTTGGCTTTCGTTTCAGGGTTCATCAAGTTATTTTTTCCCAACTTATTGCCACATTAATTATTTACCGAATTTAGATGAATATTTTTATTGCTTGTAGGGGTCAACGGCCGTTGACCCCTACGTTTATCTTTTTGACGGATAACGTTATACGTCACGAGTACCAACCCATTTCACTATTACTTCCCCTATTAGCAATCTAGCTCTGATCAATAAATACATAACAAGTTCACCGTTATGTAACAAGCTGTAATAACTTATAGTCTCCTCCTACTACGCCAATAATGTAGCCTTAAAGTTTTCTATAGTCTTCCCCTACTCCAGTAATGCTCACAATGTATGCAGACAACTCTCGGCAGCCCTGGATAGCACTGGATAGCATTGCACACTTCACCAATAACTTGATAGTGTCACCCTATACCCACCCTACACCCAAGTAGACTAGCCCGAAAACTAAACTATTCATGACTCGCCCTTAGCATACTCCTTATGTAATATAGCAACACCTGTGTACACAAGAGAGTAGTTCTAACTGTACTCCTGCGTCCTAAACACAAATGATGTACTCCTGCAATATCATTGATTGTCAATTAGTTGATTATCATATAATTTTTGATTTTAAATATTGCACAAAAACGATTTTATAAGTTATCCTGATCAATATGGGTAAGTTGTAAGCTACCAGGCTAAAAACACCCTCTGTTGAATTAGAAAATGTATTATGTGGTTTAAACAAGCAAAAAAAGAGAACAAACCAGACAATAATCAGCACTCTTTAAGCGTGAACATTGCTAAAGTTCTCTCGTTAACGTTAATTGTCTGTTTGGTTGGTTCAATCGTCTTAAGTATCCAAGATAAACCAACTCCTGATCTTGTCACTGATCTCGCTCAAAGTTCCTTTGCAACCTTAACAGGGATGTTAATTACTCGGTTGTAAAAAAAGCGTAGAGTGGGCAAACAGAGATAATTGATAACTGAATCAAGATAGTTTCTATCATTGCCCACCATCATCGTTATATCATTCTTCAATAGAAACGGTGGGCAAAAATAATTACCTAACCTGATCATGAAGTATCTTTCAGTGTTTGCCCACCCTACAGGAATGGACATAATAGGTGTTGAATTAATTCAAAGAAGATACTGGGGAAAGATTGAAAAAGACGATAGAAGATAGTATTTGTTTTGATCCCTTATTATTTTTGTTTTTGAGCCATTTTCGCCTTCCAATCTTCAATAATACGTTGTCGTTGTCTGGCAATAACTAAAGCATGATCTGGAACATCGTTTGTAACAACCGATCCGGCAGCCACTGTTACCTCTTCACCCAACGTTACCGGCGCAACAAAGACACTGTTTGCACCTGTTTTAGTGCGATCGCCTATAATGGTCTGATGCTTCTGATAACCATCATAATTAGCGGTAATAGTTCCTGCACCCACATTAACTTGTTGGCCTAACTGAGCATCCCCAAGATAGGATAAATGAGCAACATTGCTCTTATTTCCTACCTGAGTCTTTTTAATCTCCACAAAATTACCAATGCGACAAGATGCTTCAATTTTCGCCTCTCCTCTTAGATGGGTGTATGGGCCAACCCGACAGTTATCAGCAACCTCAGAGTCACTCACAACCGAATAAAGTACCGTTACTTCTTCACCGATGGTACTATTTTCAATGAGACTACCCGGACCGATACGACTTTTTGCACCGACAGTTGTTTTACCCCGTAAATGGGTTTGAGGTTCGAGGATGACATCAGGTGCTAAATTAACCGTATCATCAATAGTAATGCTATCAGCATCAATCATCGTCACCCCTGCACTCATCCAACGCTTTTTGATGCGATCTTGTAAAATATCGTTAGCTTCAGACAGTTGATAGCGATCATTGATCCCATTAATCTCATAATAATCTTCTACATCAACGGCCATCACAGGGTTAAGATAATCGACAACCTCGGTTAAATAATACTCTTGTTGGTCATTATTAGTAGAAAGTTTCGGTAACACTTGAGCTAACTGGGGCCAGTTAAAACAATAAATTCCTCCATTTACCCGATGATTTTTCCTTTGTGCTGCATTACAGTCACGATCTTCGACAATTTGACTAACATAGTTGTTTCCATCGCAGAAAACTCGTCCGTAACCTTTGGGGTTGGGTAAATTAGCGGTTAATAAGGTGGCTGCGTTATTATTTTTTTGATGAATATGAAGTAATTTTTCTAAGGTTTCAGAGCGTAATAAGGGCGCATCGCCGTTTAAAACCAATAAATCTCCCTCAAACCCTTGTAAATGGGGTAATAACTGCTGTATAGCGTGGCCTGTGCCTAATTGTTCCTTTTGTTCTACGAATTCTAGGGATGAGGGATTTTCAAAAGACTGTTTGACTTGTTCCCCTTCATAACCAATAATAATCAATTTTCGGGATGGGTTAATGAGATCGCAACTATCGAGTACCCTTTGTACAAGCGATCGCCCCCCTAAAGTGTGTAATACTTTAGGTAAGTCAGATTTCATCCGTGTTCCTTTTCCTGCTGCAAGAATTGCTACGGCTACCATGTTTCTATCCATCAACAGTCTCGAAAGGAGTATATCGTGTCCTGTGTTTTTTGCATAGGGGTTTAGGAATGTAGAATGTAGAATGTAGAATTTAGAATGAACAATATTTTTAGACTTCCTGAATTGCCTAAAAAACAAGAGATTTTTGAGACGATTATTAATAGTAAAAATGTTATAATAGAGCGTATTATTTCTACGGGACAAACCACACCGGAAGGCTCTTGGTATGATCAAGATCAAGATGAATGGGTGATTTTGTTGCAAGGAGAGGCGACGTTATTATACTCAGATAACTCCTCAATTGATCTTAAATCAGGAGATTATTTATTAATTAAAGCTCATCAAAAACATCGGGTTATTTTTACCAGTAGTGATCCCCCTTGCATTTGGTTAGCTATTCATGGAAATTTAGTCGGTTAATTATACAATTTTAGCCGGATCTAACCATCGTAAAATTTCATATTTTAGTTGATATAAATCACGGGAAAGAGTTTGTTTAACCCATTGTCCGACGGCATCAAAAGGAGTAAAAACTTCCCCCATTTGCCACTTTATTTCTTGGGATAAGGGGGTTAAATGATTACCCGATAAATTTTGTAAGGCGATTAAATTAGGATATTTTTCGTCTAAAAGAGGACTTAAAACTAGAGTTTCATCTATGTTATCGTTAGTGAATTTTACTAATAAGTTGCGTCTTATTTTGTAATCTTTTGCGATAATGATTTTAGTTTCATCAGGAGAGGGTGTAAACTCTAAACTTAAGTATTTTTCTACATCAATTTGTTCTAAAAAAGGGATCGCTTTTTTGACCGGATAATTATTAAAAGAAATAAGAATATTACCTGCCCTTTCAACAGAAAAAAGACTCCCAATTAATAAATGAAGTTTACACCCCATACTGTGACCAATGCCATAAATGGGTAAATAACCTTGTCCGAGGGATCTATTCGTGTGTAAACGGTCTAAAATGTTCTCAAAACGGTTAAGAACACTGCGAGCGATCGCTAAATGATCAAACGTATTCACAAAAGGAGTCGCTATGATAGCATACCCTTCCTTGGCCAATTCTTCGAGGAGCCAACGATAGGTAACATTCGGTGCCGTTCCTACAAAAGCACCGCCTAAAAAATGAATAATCGCGACGGGGTATCTAGGAACTAAAACGGAACTTCCTGAGATTTCTTGCCATTCCATAATCTAATTAACTTAATCCGATCTTCTTTATGGTTCACCCTCAGAGGTTTCAGTGTCAAGAATTGGCACAAATTCGTTTTGGGGAGCTAAAGAAGGAGGCAGTTCTGGTTGTGGGGGTTGCATAAGCTTATTCCATGTCGTAATTTGGGCTTGAGCGGAGCTATAAGCCGCACTATCCCTAGGAATCATCTTAGCTAATTTCAGGGCTTCAGGTAACAAGGAACGACTGGCTAATTTTTGAGCCATAGAGAGTAATTGGAAACTCCAACGATCTAGGGCTTGTTTCGCTTGAGAACCTACATCAGTGGAAGCGGGAATTTTACGCACCACAGCAATGGCCGAAATTAAGGCTTGAGGGGTTTGGGGTTGAGCGATTAAATAAGCTTCTTGTAAATTGCGATCGGCCTGAATTTCCTGTTGCCATTGGTTAATATTCCTTTGAGCTTCTGAATACAGAACCCGGCCTGAACCAATTCGCTGAGCGGTGTTAATCGCTGCTTGATACTCGTTTCCGGCTGCTAAGGCCATGGCTTGATTAAGAATCGGTTGATCTTCTTGACGTTGAATACTGGTACGCCATTGATTAATTTCTTGTCGGGCTTCACCGGACAAAGCTCGGCCCGATCCAATCCTTTGAGCTTGAGCGATCGCTTCTCTTAAATCAGAGATATTGCCACTGGCTGCGATACTGCGGGCATTGTCAAGAATCGGTTGATCTTCGCGCAGTTGAATGGTATTAGTCCATTGACTAATTTCTTCTCTGGCCTCTTGATAACGGGGGTTACTCGATGGAACTTGTTCGGCGGCTGCGATCGCTGCATTCAAATCATCTACACTCCCCCCTGACGCTAAGTCACGGGCTTCTTGCAGATGAATAACATCTTGTTTTTCTAATTGGAAACGACTGATCAAATCTTGGGCTTCTTGATAGAGGGGACGATTTTCGTCAATTTCTTCTAGGGCTAGAATAGCAATTTCTAAGTTTTCGACGGTTCCGGTTTGAGCGTCGAGGCCGGCACTGGCCAGGGTTCTCCAGTCGGCAATCTCTTCCGATAAGGCCAAACTATCTGGGAGTTGATTAACCACATCAGATAAACTGGACCAACGACGCTCATCAATCAGATCATCAACATGATCCATAATTTTTTCTTTGGCATCTGCGATGAGGTTTTGAGCTTCTCGGTAGGCGTAACTCTCAGGGGTAATTTTTTCAGCGTCGGCGATCGCTGATAACCAGTTCTCGATTCCTCCACGACGCATCACTGCATAAGCTTTGTCCAAGCGACTGCTTTCTTCTTGGGCGAGTTGAATTCTCTTGACCGTGTCATCATATCGCGTGGTTGCCCAGTATTTGTTGGGAACACTCAAGAGTTTAACCGCTTCTCTAAAGGCGAAATTCCAGTTCGACTCCCGTAACTCTTCTTCCACTTGAGCAAAAATTTCTTCTCCTTCTCGCCAAATGCTGCGCCACTTTTCGATTCGCTCTTCTACGACTTCGTACACTTGAACGTTATTAGGGACACGACGGGCTGTTTTAATGGCTGCTTCTAATTTACCCTGTTGGAATTCTTTTTCGGCAATATCAAGAATCGCCACAGCCCATTCTTCAACGTTACGGTTAATTTCATGTCGGAGGGGGTGATCATCGGGTAGTGCCTCAACTAATTTAATGGCACGTAGGAAGCTATCGACGGTCCCTTGTTCTGCTTCTATTTGGGCGCAATAGATACGCATGGAGGCTGAGGCCACGGGCCAAAAAATTCGCACACATTGAGGGGATTTTGGCAACCTTAACAACATCGAGGTTGCGGTAAAACCGATGGTTCCAGAGACAATAATTAAAATAATTGCCCACAGTTGCCAAGGAATTTGACCAGTTCGCAGGGCAATTCGCTCTAATAAAGCTTGGTGATTGGCAGTCGTCCCTTGATTTGTTGATCGTTCCATAATATTAGAGACTTTAACAAGTCCCGATTCCTCCTCATCAACCCCTTCTATTATGCCTTGCTTAAGGGATTATACCTAATTTTTTTTAAGGCATCAGACACAACAGGGTTTAATGATAATGTAACGCAAAGTTTTAGCTTTGTGATGGGCGATGATAAAATATAAATAGTGTCAGCCATGGAGAAATTCAATTATGAATACCGAAGAAAAAGCACGGGAATTGATGGCTCAAGAACATCTTAACGATGAACAACGTCATCAAACAATGGTTAATCGGGCTGCTGAAGTGGAGCAAACTCACCACGAAGAAGATGTTAATGAAAAAGCGAGGGAGTCCTTAGCCCAAGAACGTAAGCACCAAGAAACTAGAGAAGAGTCGATGTTAGAACGTTCTATTGAAGAAATTAGTTAATATTTTCTATTTTTTATTCCTGCATGGGGTTACCCGTGTAGGTTTAACTGTATTGAATAGATTACTGGATCTTGGTGACTTGATGCTTTGAGCGGATTGTTTTTT
>NZ_PRLH01000131.1 GCF_003013815.1 Cyanothece sp. BG0011
AGTTGCTTTCGTTATCTCCAGTTTTCTTTGTAGCTGTTAACCCCGCAGCCGCCGAAACCGTTGAAGTTAAAATGGGTTCGGACGGTGGTATGTTAAAATTTGAACCTTCCAAGGTCGAAATTAGCCCAGGAGATACGGTTAAGTGGGTTAATAATAAGTTAGCTCCCCATAACGTTGTGGTTGAAGGAAGTTCCAAACTTTCCCACAAAGGACTTGTTTTCTCCCCTGGCGAAACCTTTGAAAGCACTTTTAACGAGCCTGGAGAATATACTTACTACTGTGAACCTCACCGTGGTGCTGGTATGGTTGGTAAGGTAATTGTCAAGTAGTTTTCATCATTCTTAACAATTCAAGAGCTTAGCCTACGAGTCTCTACTTCGTAGGCATTTTTATGGCTGAAATTCTGCAAGACGTTTCATCAACAGTTGAGCCTGTTGGGTAACCCTATCCCAGTCTTGATGAGCTAAAGCCTGATGAGGAAATAACTGACTCGATAGGCCAACAGCAATGGCTCCTGCTTCGATAAAATAGGCTGCATTATCTAAAGTCACCCCTCCTGTGGGGATTAGGGGAATCTCACCGAG
Organism: Cyanothece sp. BG0011; assembly: GCF_003013815.1. Classification (GTDB taxonomy): domain Bacteria; phylum Cyanobacteriota; class Cyanobacteriia; order Cyanobacteriales; family Microcystaceae; genus Crocosphaera. The sequence goes on from NZ_PRLH01000131.1 coordinate 585, forward strand.
AGGACCTTGTAACCCTTTGATATAGGCAACACCACCAATGGCCTGTACAGGAAAAACTTTAACACAACTGGCTCCTGCTTGCCAAGCGGTGATAATTTCCGTCGGGGATAATGCCCCAGGAATGATGGAATGTCATGATTAATGGCTGTTTTTAATCAGAGTTTGATTAACATGGGGGGTAAAACAAAATTGAATGTCGGCTGCGATCGCTTTTTCTAAGTCTTCTAGGGTTAAAATGGTACCAGTGCCAATGATGCACTCAGGTAAATCTTTTCTTAATTGTTGAATAATTTGACTTGGTTGGTAACTATTCCAAGTAATTTCAATCAGTTTCATTCCCCCGGCTGCCACGGCTTTAGCCATGTTTACCCCCTGATCGATATTATCAGTGCGAATCACAGCAATAGCACGATTTTGTTGTAATAAATGTCTCCAAGACTGGGAAGAATTAAACTGATTATTAACTGTCATCCGCTTACCTCAATTAATGACTAAATTATCTCTGTGAACGATAGTTTCTGCTCCATGATACCCTAACAATTCGGGAATTTTATCTGAATGATTGCCTTTTATTTTATCAATTTCCTCTTGACTATAATTAAACAATGCCTCTTGCAATTTCTTTGCCCATTTCATTGCATAATTGAACCGCTTCTAAAGAATCAAACTCCCCTTCAACTTTAATAATTCCTGCTGCTAATAAAGACTTTCCTTTTTGAGAAATAGCCTTGACTGCACCCTTATCTAGATACAATTTTCCCCTCGGTAATAACCCATGGGCGATCCAACGTTTTCGGGCATTATCATTTTTTAATTGGGCTTCAAATTTCGTGCCAATGTCTTCGCCGTTGAGAATTTTTAAGGTCTTTCTTGTTTTCTGGGTTCTATATCTATTGTACAATTAATTGCTTGTTCGTACAATTGATTGGTAAGATAAAGATGATCAATACGCCAGCCACGATTCCGTTGAAATCCCCCTGATCGATAGTCCCACCAGCTAAAATGTCCCCCTTCTGTGGTAAATTTTCTAAAAGCATCTTTTAAACCAATTTCTAATATGTTTTGTAAAGCTTCTCTTTCTAAAGGAGAAGACATAATATGATTTTCTTTCTGCTTAGGATTATAAATATCTTTATCTTCTAAGGCAATATTAAAGTCTCCACAAATACAGAGTTCATGGGATTCTTTTTTGACTAAATTATCTAAATAAGCTTTTTAAAACTTGAAACCATTGTAACTTATATTCATATTTTTCACTGCCCACAGATGCCCCATTGGGAACGTATAAGTTAATAATACGAATGTCATCAATAACCCCTGAAATCACCCGTTTTTGTTCATCAAACCCTTGAGCAATTTCTTCTCCCACGATAGGGGTAAATCCTGTTATCATATCGGTCATGGGTTGACGGCTAAAAATAGCCACCCCATTATAAGCTTTTTGCCCATAAATATAAACATGATAACCCAATTCTTCAAAGGGTTCTTTCGGAAAAATCTTTATCAATGACTTTGGTTTCTTGTAAACAGAGAACATCAATTGAATTATTGGTTAACCAGTCAATAACATGGGGCTTTCTAGTGCGAATCGAATTAACGTTCCAAGTAGCAATTTTCATCTTTTGTGAATCAATCTGAACCAATAATATGACAAAAAGAACAGCTATCAGTGGATAGTTTAAATGATAACGGGTCACTGATAACTGTTCACTGATAATTGAAATTAACCGGCATTGGCTAACACAGAGTTACCAGTTAAAAGTTCGATAGCAGCTTCATATTGTAAATCATCTTTTGTGCCAATTTGTTGATAGGAAATTGGCTCTTGAACAACAAGTTTATCCGGTTCAATTCCTAACTTATGAATATCGCTATGACTGGGGGTTTCATACTTGGCCACGGTAATGGCTAAACCGGCACCATCTGGTAACTCAAATAAGGATTGAATTAACCCCTTACCAAAGGTTTTTTCTCCCACTAAGGTTGCCCGTCCATTGTCTTTTAACGCACCGGCTAAAATCTCACTGGCACTGGCGGTTCCTTGATTGACTAATAAGACTAAAGGATCGTCGGTTAATGCAGTTCCTGATGCGGTAAAAACTATCTTGTACCCCTTGACGATTAACTGTATAAACAATGGTCCCTTGATCCATCCATAAACGGGCAACTTGTATCCCCGCTTGTAATAGTCCACCGGGATTATTTCTCAGGTCTAAAATATAACCTTGCGCTCCTTCTTTTTCTAAATTATTAATAGCTTCGGCCATTTCTTGGGCCGCATTGGCACTGAATTGATTCAAGCGAATATAACCAATAGGAAGGTTAGGGGTGGGTTGATTTAAACTAGCAGTCACTGGACTCAAAGAAATGCGATCGCGAACAATTTTGACATCTCGTACGTCTGATTCTTTTTGATAGGGTAAAATGGTCAAAGATACGGTGGTTCCCCTCGGTCCACGCATTTTTGTGGCGGCTTCATCGAGTGTCAGAGTGGTGGTATCGATATCGTCAATTTTTAAGATGCGATCGCGGGCTTTGATCCCCACGGCTTCCGCTGGCGATCCTTCGATGGGGGCAACCACTTCTAAGTTACCTGTGTCAGGATTAATGTTAATTTGTAAGCCCACCCCTGACAATTCTCCGGCGGTACTCACTTGTAAATTATGATACTGTTCCGGTCTTAATAAACGGGTAAAAGGTTCATCCAGACTGGCT
>NZ_PRLH01000064.1 GCF_003013815.1 Cyanothece sp. BG0011
CATTCATGAAGTCAGAAGTCAGAAGTGTGAAGTCAGAAGTAAAAATAAGCGTGGGAGATTGTGACCCACCACTAAATTTTTTACCGCTAAAATAAATTTGTAGCGGGGGTCTTGAACCCAATTTCTACGTCTAGAAGCGGTCGGGAAACGCGCCGTCGCACGGCGCAAGTTTAACCGACCAAGAGAGTAGAAAGTCTTAATCTCAAGATTATTAGAAAAAAACTTCTGTTCGTTAGAGCCGGAACGAAGTGAGGAACTTCTGACTTCCTACTTCTGACTTCGAGCGAAGCGATAAAATCCCTTCCTGCTCCCTTAACTGGCAATGATACGATTAACTCAGAAGCGTTTGAACTAATTGTAAACTAGGATTGAGTAATTCCATTTCTTCACGAGTGAATTCTTTCTTCATCACCTCTTCCATCATTTGATAAGTGATTTTTGAAGGATAGTTATCGTTAAAAGCACCCATAATAATTCTTTGCCAAAGCAGGGTATTTCTTAACTTATCTTGGTCACTAAATAACATAGCGGTTGCTAGAAAACGCATCGTATGTTTGCGATCGCGTTCACAAATAGCGGAAACATCTTTTTCTCCTTTGTGAAAAGCAGTGGGGTTTTCCTCTTTAACTTTCCCTTCGGTTTCTTGAATGAGGGTATTTTCGAGGGTTTGTATTTTCTCGTAGGTCGTGATCCGACTTTCAATGGTGTCTAGGTAATCTTGAAGAAACTGTAATTCTCCATCCCTAGCATAGCGACCATCACAATCTTGAGTCAGTTGTTTGAGTTCGGTTAACATAATTTTGTAACTGTTTTAGATAATAAGTTATGAACAAAACCAACCCTATAATTCCCCTAACATTACAATTTATTAACATTCGAGGGTCAGATGCTCCCCTCACCTATCTGTAGTAACTATCGCAAAGCCTGATTATGAACTATGTTAATAACAGTGATAAAAATCCTATCTAGCAATCATGAGTCCTCATTCTCCTATTCGTGTCGCCGTTGTTGGCACTGGTTTCGGTCAAGCTATTCATATTCCAGGGTTACAGCATCACCCTCGCACTGAGTTAGTGGCAGTTTATAATAGAGACTTAGGCAAAGCAAAAGCGATCGCCGATAAAAATAATATTCCCTATGCATTCAATAACTTGGATAAACTCCTCGCTATGTCCGACATTGATGCGGTGACTTTATCGACTCCTCCCTTCCTACACTACGACATGGGAAAACAAATCTTAGCAGCAGGGAAACACCTTCTTTTAGAAAAACCCATGGCCATGTCGGCCCAAGAAACCAGAGAATTGTATCATTTAGCAGCAAACAATAACGTTGTCGCCACCGCAGACTTTGAGTTTCGTTATGTTCCTGCTTGGCAACTCTTAGCAGAAAAGTTACAAGACGGCTATATTGGACAACCCAGACTAATTAAAATTGATTGGTTAGTGGCCAGTCGTGCCAACCCAGAACGGGGCTGGAACTGGTACGCTAGAAAGGATAGAGGCGGTGGTGTTTTAGGGGCTGTGGGTTCCCACGCCTTTGATTATATCCATTGGTTATTTGGTCCAGTGAAACGGTTATCTGCGCGGTTGGTATGTGCTATCAAAGAACGGCCAGATCCCCTCGAAAACGGCAAATTAAAGCCGGTTGATGCCGATGATACCTGTTTAATCATGTTGGAACTCGCAGACGGGACACCGGTGCAATTAACCATTAGTTCTGTGACTTATAATGGTCGAGGTCATTGGCTCGAAGTCTACGGCGATCGCGGTACGTTAGTATTAGGTAGTGATAATTTAAAAGATTATGTCCACGGGTTCCATTTACAAGCAGGACCAGCCGGAAAACCTTTAACAGAGGTGGAAATTCCGAAACGGTTAGCTTTTCCTCAAGTCTTCACTGATGGACGCTTGGCCCCGTTTATTCGTATTGTTGATCGTTGGGTAGAAAGCATCGATCAAAAGCAGTCTTTAGCCCCCTCTCTGTACGAAGGGGTTTATTCTCAATTATTAATGGATTTAACCCATGAATCTAGTGACAAAGGATCTTGGGTGGATGTCCCTGACTTGAATTCTTATCTCAAGAGGTAGGGTTAGTGAACATCCTACCCCCACCATTTTAACCATTAAAGGGGTGCAACTTGAATCTCGATGGTTGCAGTGACTTCGGGGTGAAGTTTGACGGTTGCTTCGTAGAAACCCGTTTTGTTAATGTCGGGGACAGTAATACCACGACGGTCCACTTCTTGGTTGGTGGCTGCTTGAATCGCGTCAGCCACTTCTGAGGTGGTAACGGTTCCAAAAATAGATTCTCCTTCCCCAACTTCTTTGCGAATGGTAAAGCGTCTGATGGTTTCGAGGGCTGTTTTTTTCGCTTCTGCTTGCTGTTTCTCGGCTAAGAGTCTTTGTCTCTCTTTTTCCCTGCGTTGTTCAACTTGTTTGAGAATACCAGGGGTGGCCAGGGTGGCTAATTGTTGAGGAAGTAAATAATTTCTAGCATATCCTGGGGCAACTTCGACTAAATCGCCGTCTTTCCCTAGTTTATTAATGGGTTTATTCAATACCACTTGCACTCGTTTTGCCATGATTTGCTGTTCCTTTTTTTATTTTTGACCGCAACCTTCAATTATACAATAAATTTTTCTATCAGTTACCAGTGATCAGTGACCAGTGACCCGTTAAAATTGACTGTGCAACAGGAGAATGAAGAAATGATCTAGATAATTGTCCTGTTTTCCATAAGTTGAGCAATCTTGTTAGATGATAACCCAATAAAATCCATAAAAAAATAATCTGATAGTTGGAGTTTTTTATGATTTTTAGATAAGCATTTGAAATCTTTTTATTTTTCACCAGTTCATACATTAAATGAAAACTTATACTTAAAAAGATAGTAAAAAGAATCGGTCCGAAAAGGTGAAAATTGATTGATTTTAAGAGATTTCCTTGAGCGATCGCATAAAAAGATCGAGTTAATCCCCATCCAGGACAAGGTATTCCGAGATAATGGAATAAAGGACATCCGGGTAAGGTGATTTTCCAGCCAAAATTAGTTAAATAACTCACTAAAATAGGTAAGGCTAACAAAATTAACTGAATTATCTTTTTCTTTTTGTCTTGTGGGGATAAATCCCTAGATAATTGCTGTTTTCTAGATAGCATAATTTCTGAAACGTTTAAACTATCGATGGCTAAATAAATCCTCACCAAAACACAGAAAATAAATGATAATCGTCGTGAATTGTTGAAACATAATTAACTGAATAGTTTTGATAAAAAAGTTCACTTCTGAGTGAGAATAGGCAGCCATCGATCCTCCTGCTAACATAGCAATGAGCATTAAAAAAATAATTTTTCGGTATTTCAATTTTATCATTGCTCACCTAACTTCATTCATTTTTACACCCATCAACCATAGGCTAAATATCCCAAGATTAAAACGCTAAAACAAGGCATCAGAAGCAATAACCAAGGGGATTTTTCTAATTTTCGACAAATCACTACCCAAGCAATAATTAATTTAACAATGGCAATAATATTAATACAAGGAATACAAGCAAGAATTGTCCATAAAAGCGGATTCTCTTCGTCTCCTGCCTGGAAATTGGCGTAAGTTCCTAGAATCGGTATCCAGGCAAACCAAGCATTTTCTACGCCACATTTTTCATAAATTTTCCAACAGAAAAATGAACTCGCTAGATAAACAATAATAGAAATTAAACTGGATAACGCAGAGGAACCATCTGAACCAGAGGAGGATTGCGCTAAAATCAAAGGTAACATTATGTTAATGTCGACTGGTGCAAGATAACTCCTGTATCATAAAGGTTATTTTTTCTCAAATTCTCTAAAATTTAGGTTCTTTACAGATTCAATGGTAATCTCTATAAATCTTACCATCTGGCATAATTGCTCCCCGTAAATCAGCATTATTTAGAAGGGTTCCTGTTAGGTCAGCATCCTTTAAATTACTATTAACTAAAATGGCATTACTTAGGTCAGCGTAACTCAAATCAGCCGATTGTAAATTAGCTTCCGTTAAATCAGTGGGAAACGGCGATCGATAAGTTTCTTGGCTTAATTTAGCTCGACATAATCTTGCCTCAGATAAATTCGCCTGATATAATAAAGCTGAACTTAAATTGGCATAACATAGGTCAGCCTGACTTAAATTTGCCTGTCCTAAATTGGTTCTTCTCTCAGAAGTGGGACGTAGATCAACTTCATATAAAATAGCCCTTATTAATATAGCCCCTGTTAAGTTGGCCCCGCACAAACTGGCTTTACTTAAATAAGCATCGGTGAGGTTAGCATCAATTAATTTTGCCCCACTGAGATCAGCATCTCTTAATATTGCCTGAGATAAGTCTGCATCTCTCAAGTCAGTCCCCCAGAGAATAGACTCGCTTAGATTAACTTTTTTTAAGTTTGCTTGACAAAAAATACTTTTTCCCAGTCGAGATTGTCGTAAATCTGCTTCTTGAAAATCCACGCCTGAAAGATTAATATCAATTAAATCGGCTTCTCTGAGAACAATTTGATGAAATTTCCTCTCTCCTGAACCATATTTACTCAATAATTCTTTTAATTCCATTATTTATTTCCTATTTATCTTGTTTATATTTTAATCGTAAAAGGATTGCTGTGACTTCCTTTAATTTACAACTATCTAGTAATATAGGAACTTAGCATTAATTAAGCTATAATTAAAAATTATAATATGTCCACATAGTTTGTTATCCATATAACAGTATGCCAAAAATAACCGCATCTCAATATCCTAATGAGACAACCTTGTTAGGAAATCAAGACGTATCTAACCTATCTCCTGCTGTTTTGGCAATGATCGCTGATTTTTTTAAAGTTTTATCAGAGATGAGTCGGTTGCAGATTATTTGTGCCTTAAAAAATGGGGAAAAAAATGTTTCTCAAATCATTGAAATGACGGGGTTAGGACAAGCGAATGTCTCCAAACATTTAAAAGTATTAACTCAAGCTGGAATTGTCAATAGAAATCAAGAGGGAGTCAATGTTTTTTATGCGATCGCCAATCCTTTAGTTTTCCCTTTATGTGATATTGTTTGTAATTCTATCGCTACACAATTACAACAACAAAATAAACAATTAGAATCATTAAAAAGCTTTCAAGAGTTATTTTAAGTTTTCAACCATTATCGATTCCAAAATCTAACATAAACCCTAGTATAATCTTCTCTCGCAATAAAGTTTGAGGATAATTTACAGTTTCTTTTTCTTGTCTTAACCGATAAATTACTATTTAATTATTAAGACAATCAAATAAAAACAGATGAAACTTAAAAAAACAATTCGATTAATATTTGGAACGGCTGCTTTAACGATTACCTTGCCCTCTTTTGCATTATTTACTTATCATACTCTTTTAGATTGGTATCTTTTAGATAATGTTACTCAAGAAATTATGAAAAATAAGGATAAAGTTAGTGAAAAAGAAATGAATTATTTATTATCTAGAGAACTCTCCCATCGTATTAACGTAGCTGCTACTGGAACTTGGACTTTAATGACTGCTATTATTGGCTTACAAGCTGTATCTTTAATCACTAAAAATGACGACAAAAACTAAATAACTTCTAATTATTAACCCCTACCAAATTTCAGTTAAATCTAAGATAAACCCAGGTAAAATGTCTTTACCTGATAGAGTTATAGGATGGTTTAAAATTGCTTTTTCTCGTCCTAAACGATAGATTTCTACTGTTTTTGCTGACGGTTCAATTAACCAACCCAAGTTAACCCCATTGTCTAAATATTCTTGCATCTTTAATTGTAGATCAGAATATCGTTGATTTTTCAAATCACTGGGACTCACTAATTCTATCACAAAATCAGGAGAAATAGGAGGAAACCCTTGTTTTTCTTTGAGGGTTAAACTATTCCAACGTTCTAATTTTATCCAGCTAAAGCATAACATCCGGCTGCATAACCTACCCCTTGCGTTGTGTTAGGATAAGGTATTTTTTTCATCATTGTTATTACTTCTACAGTGTTGCAATGGGGTTTTATTTGTTTATACCAAGCTTGTTCTTTTGACACATTTTGAGACGGTATAGAATGATTAATTGTAGGGTTATTATTGGTATTAATAACTGATAGGACGTTTTGTATTTTAACAATGAATGCTATGAAAACTGTTAAAGTTATAAATCCGATTCCTAATTTAGCCAAAGAATCAAACAATAAAGGCTTATTTTCAGGTATAATTAATTTATTGATATCAAGGGATCGCAATTCTCTTAAAGCAGTTTCTGCATTGGGATAACGGTATTTTGGTAAAGGGTCAACTAAGGTGTTTAACCAAGTAATAAATTGAGGGTTTAACTTACTCATTAAATGCTCAAAATTAAAACAATAATTTTCATCAATCAAGTCACTAATATTAGAAGATGATGTTTGAGTTAATAAACAGATTAAAGTTGCCCCTAAACTATATAAATCTGACGCTTCTGTTAACGGACGATTAAATAATTCTTCTGGAGGAATAAACCCAGGGGTTCCAGCAGTAATGGTACTATTAGCTAATTCTCCATCTCTAATTTTTGCTAATCCAAAATCAATTAAATAGGCGTTTAAATCCTCATCAATTAAAATATTTTCTGGTTTAAGATCACGATGAATAATAGGAGGATTATTGTTTTGTAAATAGACTAATAGTTCTAAAATAGAAATCGCAATTTTTTTAACTTGTTGAGCAGAAAATTTAGACTTAATGGCTAAAGGAGGGGCATCTTTATATTCTTGAACCATACAAAAACCATCCTCAGTTTCAAAAGAGTTAAAATAGCAAGGAATACGAGGATGATCTAAACTTTCTAAAATCATAATTTCTCTTTCATAAGCTTTATAACTACTCCAACTTGCATTAGTATCCACAAAGCGAAATTGTTTAATTACAACCTTTTGCTGTGTTTCCAAACATTCCCCTAAATAACTAATTCTTCCCCCTTCTCGGTTGCAACCTAACTCATGAATAATACTGTAATTATGCTTAGAAAAATTGTTTAAATTTTGCATATTATTACATAAAATAATAAATAATTAACTATAATACCTAGTGTATAACAAAAATAAATTATTATAATTGATTTCTTAAAAAAAGATAAACATAAATCAAAAAATAGTTATTATAGTTTCACATGGGAGACAGAGATCAAAAATTTCGTTACAATAACGTCAGAGTTGTTTACTGAGAGAATAACGATGCAAAAGTTTGACTGGAAAAAATTACAAAATGGTTCAGATATACGCGGCGTTGCCTTAGAAGGGGTAGCCGACGAACCCGTTAATTTAACCCCTGAAGTTGCTAAAATTTTAGGTCAAGCTTTTGCGAGTTGGTTGGGACAAAAATTAGGAAAAAATCCCTCAGAATTAAGCATTTCTTTAGGTAGAGACAGTCGCTTATCGGGACCTAGTTTACTATCTGCTGTAACGGAAGGTATTAGTCTGTTAGGAAGCAAGGTTTATAATTTTGATATTGCCTCGACTCCTGCTATGTTTATGAGTACCATTACATCTGAATTAAGTTGTGATGGGGCAATTATGTTAACCGCTAGTCATCTTCCTTTTAACCGTAATGGATTAAAGTTTTTTACGAAAGAGGGAGGACTTAATAAAGGAGATATTACCGACATTTTAAATTTAGCTGAAAATAACAATTTTTCCGTCGCTCAACAAAAAGGAAGCGTAGAAAAATATGATTTTATTAGCGTTTATGCTCAAGGGTTAGTTGAAAAAGTTAGAGAAAGTGTGAACCATCAAGAGCATTTTGAGAAACCCTTACAAGGATTAAAAATTATTGTAGATGCTGGTAACGGTGCGGGGGGATTTTATGCTGAAAAAGTTCTCAAACCCTTGGGTGCAGACACAGAAGGCAGTCAATTTTTAGACCCTGATGGTACATTTCCCAATCATATTCCTAACCCTGAAAATGAAGCAGCAATGCAGTCCATTTGTCAAGCAGTTGTTGATAATAAAGCAGACTTCGGGATTATTTTTGATACCGATGTTGACCGAGGGGCTGCAGTGGATAGTTCAGGGAAAGAATTGAATCGAAATCGTTTAATTGCCTTAATTTCTGCCATTGTTTTAAAAGAACATCCAGGGTCAACTATTGTCACAGATTCTATCACTTCTGATGGTTTAACAACCTTTATAGAAGAAGAATTAAACGGGGTTCATCATCGCTTTAAAAGAGGCTATAAAAATGTTATTAATGAATCGGTTAGATTGAATAATGAAGGACAAGAATCTTGGTTAGCGATTGAAACTTCTGGACATGGGGCAATGAAAGAAAACTATTTCTTGGACGATGGGGCTTATTTAGTCACTAAACTATTAATTGAATTAGCCAACTGTCAACAACAAGGGAAAGTCTTAACCGATTTAATTGCTAATTTAAAAGAACCCAAAGAAAGTAAAGAAATTAGGTTAAAAATTTATACAGAAAACTTCAAAGACTATGGAAATCAGATTATAGGAAAATTAAAAGAATTTGCAACTAGTAAAGAAAATTGGGAAATTGTTCCTAATAATTACGAAGGGGTGAGAATTTCTTGTCAATCCCCTGATGAAGACGGTTGGTTATTATTACGTTTATCTCTCCATGATCCCGTTATTCCTATTAATATAGAATCCAATGTTTCAGGAGGAGTGAATCAGATTGGAAGTAAGCTGTTGGAATTTTTAAAAGGTTTTGAATCTTTAGATTTAACTGTATTTGATGTATAATAAGCTCTGAAAGGATTAAAGTAGGTGATTTTAGATGAAAAACGTCAATCTAGAAGCTCTTTTCATTAAATTGCAAGAGTGGTTAGTCACTTTTGGAATTCAATTAATTGCAGCCATTATTATTCTTTTAATTGGGATACAAGTTGCAAAAATTTCTCGTAAGTTAGTAGAAAAAGCCCTACAAAAAACTAGAGTTGATCTTACTATTATCAACTTTCTGAGTAATGTTATTTATGTCACGGTTTTAGCATTAGTGACCATTGTCGTGTTAGGTCAAATTGGAGTTAAAACTGCCTCATTAATTGCTATTTTAGGGTCAGCAGGGATTGCCGTCGGTTTAGCATTACAAGGTTCATTATCTAATATTGCTTCTGGTATTATGTTAGTGATCTTTCGTCCTTTTCGGGTAGGGGACTACATAGAAGGAGGAGGAACTGCCGGTATTGTTAAAGAAATCCAGATTTTTAATACTATTTTAACCAGTCCAGATAACCGTAGAATTTTTGTCCCTAATAGTAAATTTTTTGAAAGTAGTATTACCAACTATTCAGCAGAAGCAACCCGTCGCATTGACTTAGTATTTGGTATTGGTTACGACGATGATATCAAACAAGCAAAGCAATTATTATTAGATATTTTAGCAGAAGATTCTCGAATTTTAAGCGATCCTAGTCCGACCGTTGGACTCTTAGAATTAGCCGATAGTAGCGTTAACTTTGCTGTTCGCCCTTGGGTGAAAAAAGAAGATTATTTAGATGTTCTATTCAGTTTGCAAGAAACTGTAAAAGAGCGATTTGATGAAGCAGGAATTAACATTCCTTTCCCTCAACGAGATATTCATATTCATCAATCTTAAATCAAAACTCTGTTGTTAAAAGCAATGGATGTTAAAATTAACCAAGCGGTAATGAGACCAAGAAATTAATATGGATGTGAAAGCGGCCGTCGCCTTTGAAGCAGGGAAAAATCTTAGTATTGAAACAGTCCAGTTAGAAGGACCAAAAGAGGGAGAAGTTTTAGTTGAAATTAAAGCCACAGGGGTTTGTCATACCGATGCTTACACCCTGTCGGGAAGCGACCCAGAAGGCTTATTTCCGGCGATTTTAGGTCATGAAGGGGCTGGTATTGTCGTAGAAGTTGGGCCGGGGGTCAAAAGTCTCAAACCTGGAGATCACGTCATTCCTCTCTACATACCCGAATGCCGTCAATGTGAATACTGTTTGAGCTTCAAAACCAATCTTTGTCAAGCAGTACGGGCAACCCAGGGACGGGGATTAATGCCCGATGGAACCAGTCGTTTTTCTGTCGATAACCGCGAAATTTTCCATTACATGGGAACCTCTACCTTTGCTAACTATACCGTTGTTCCCGAAATTGCTCTGGCGAAAATCCGCGAAGATGCGCCCTTTGATAAGGTTTGTTATATTGGCTGTGGGGTGACCACTGGTATCGGGGCCGTGATTAATACCGCTAAAGTCGAACCCGGATCAAAAGTGGTTGTTTTTGGCTTAGGGGGTATTGGTTTAAACGTCATTCAAGGGGCGAAAATGGTCGGGGCCGATATGATTGTCGGTGTCGATATTAACCCCAGTAAACGGGAACTGGCCGAAAAGTTCGGTATGACCCATTTTGTTAATCCCAAAGAGGTTGATGGAGATATTGTCGCTTGTTTGGTGGATTTAACCAACGGTGGGGCCGACTATAGTTTTGAATGTATTGGCAATGTTCAGGTGATGCGACAGGCCCTAGAATGTTGTCATAAAGGTTGGGGTGTGGCTACCATTATCGGAGTGGCCGGTGCAGGGCAAGAGATTAGCACTCGTCCCTTTCAGTTAGTTACCGGACGGGTATGGAAAGGGACAGCATTTGGTGGGGCCAGAGGTCGTACCGATGTTCCGAAAATTGTCGATTGGTATATGGAAGGGAAAATTAATATTGATGATTTAATTACTCATGTGATGCCCGTCGAACAGATTAATGATGCGTTTGATTTGATGCACCAAGGAAAATCTATTCGGAGTGTAATTACGTTTTAAACAGTGAACAGTTATCAGTGACCAGTAATCGACTTAATAATAAAAAAAAGCCCGCTATCTGCGGACTTCAAAAACATGGAAGTCTATCCTTTAGACTGTCATAATATCCTTTTCTTTCGCTGCCAATAACTCATCAATTTTCTCAGTAAACTGATCCGTTACTTTTTGGATATCATCTTGTAGACCGCGAGATTCATCCTCAGAAATGTCGCTATTTTTTTCCTGTTTACGAACATCATCGATCGCATCTCGGCGAATATTTCTGATGGCTACCTTACCCTCTTCAGCCATTTTACTGGCCAATTTCACTAAATCTTTGCGTCGTTCCTCGGTTAAAGGGGGAATATTCAAACGAATCACTTGACCATCATTATTAGGGGTTAATCCTACATCAGACATCTGAATTGCCTTTTCAATTTGCCCCATACTTCCTTTATCATAAGGTTGAATCATGATAACAGTGGCTTCTGGAGTGCTGATATTCGCCAACTGATAGAGAGGCGTTTCGGTGCCATAATAGTCCACTGTTACCCGATCCAGGATAGCAGCATTTGCCCGTCCTGTGCGAATGGTATTAAACGATCGCTGAGTGGCCTCAACGGATTTTTGCATATTGTCTTTCAGGTCATCTAACATCACAGAAACCTCCTACAATGGTTCCAACAGATTCACCTTTAATTGCTCGAACAATGTTCCCTGGGACCGAGAGATCGAAGACAATTATCGGGATATCGTTTTCTTTACAAAGGGCGATCGCTGTCCCATCCATCACCCGTAAATCATGAGCCAACACATGGCTATAGGTTAAGCTTTCATAGCGACGGGCGTTAGGGTTTAACTGAGGATCACAGTCATAGACTCCATCCACCTTAGTCGCCTTAAACACCACCTCTGCGTCAATTTCTGCAGCCCTCAAAGCGGCCGTGGTATCCGTGGTAAAAAAAAGGATTCCCCGAACCTGCCCCAAAAACAATGACCCGCCCTTTTTCAAGATGACGGATCGCACGACGACGGATATAGGGTTCAGCCACTTCCTGCATGGCGATCGCTGTTAATACCCTGGTGGGGACCCCCATTTGTTCCAGGGCATCTTGCAACGTCATCGCATTCATGACAGTGGCGATCATACCCACATAGTCGGCGGTTGCTCGATCCATGCCGGCTGAGGCGGCTTTTACCCCTCGGAAAATGTTGCCCCCACCCACAACGATCGCTAATTGAATGCCATGATCAATGACATCTTTAATTTCTTGAGCAATGTCGGCCACGACTTTGGGGTCAATGCCATAGCCCAGGTTTCCCATTAGGGCTTCACCGCTAAGTTTGAGTAATACGCGCTGGTAAGTCATCCCTCTGTCGCAACTGTATAATTGAGCCTATTATATCTGGGTAATAAGCATCAGCGATCTTGTCCTTTTTGTCAAACCATCAGCAAGGACGACTCATAAAAACCCAAAAACTACTTCAACAAAATCATGAAAGTTCTACAAATTGTCCCATCTATCTCTTTAGTTTATGGTGGTCCGTCTCAAATGGTTTTAGGTCTTTCTGCTGCTTTAGCGAACGCAGGGATTGATGTGACTATCTTAACCACTAATTCTAATGGCGATACGGGACAAGCACCGTTAGATGTCCCTTTAGGGGTTCCCATAGAACAAGACGACTATAAAATTATCTATTTTCCCTGTTCTCCCTTTCGTCGTTATAAGTTTTCTCTTCCTTTATTGCAATGGTTAAATAACCACGCCAAAGACTATGATATTGCTCATTGTCATGCTTTATTTTCTCCTGTAACTACAGCAGCCGCAACTATCGCTAGGTATCAGAAATTACCGTACATTCTACGACCATTAGGAACCCTTGATCCGGCTGATCTCAAGAAAAAACGACGTTTGAAGCAAATTTATGGAAACCTTCTAGAACGCCCTAATATTGATGGTTCTGCTGCCATACATTTTACAACGGAAGAAGAGGCGAATATTTCCTATCGTTATGGGGTAAAAACCCAAGATTTAATTATTCCGTTGGGGGTTAATTTTCCTGATAGTTTACCGAAAAAAGGGGAAACGAGACACAGTTTAGGTATTGCTGATGATGTCCCTTTACTCTTGTTTATGTCTCGTATTGATCCAAAAAAAGGCTTAAATTTTCTAATTGAAGCGACAGAAAAACTCATTAAAAAAGGTCTTAACTTTCACTTAGTGTTAGCGGGTTCTAATCCTCAAGATCCTGTTTATGAAAAGAAGATAACAAAACAAATTAATGATTCTATTTTAGCGAACTATACAACCATTACAGGGTTTGTCAAAGGAGAGTTAAAGTTAGGTTTATTACAAGATGCTGATCTGTTTATTTTACCTTCTTATTACGAAAACTTTGGTATTGCTGTGGCTGAAGCGATGGCCATCAAAACCCCTGTGATTATTTCTCAAGGGGTTTATATTTGGCCCGATGTTGAAACTTATCAAGCTGGTTGGGTAACAACTTTAGATGTTGAAGCTTTAACCAATGCTTTAGAAACTGCTATTTTATCCCCTCAAACCAGAGAAGAAAGAGGAGAAAACGCTTATCAATTAGTCAAAGATAAATATAGTTGGTCGGCGATCGCAAAACAAGTCATTGACGCTTATGAACGTTTGCAATAGATAGTTACAATTCTATTCGTATACTAGGATTTTCCTCTCTATTATTAAAATCTGGTTCAATAATCTCTGGTTCTCTAATAAAGATATCTCCTGGTTTCTTTTCTGTTTCTAAGGTCAAGGGAATTAATGTTTCTGAACCCAGATCAAAATGATACATTAATGTTTTCTTTCGTCTCGGAGAATTAGCCATAAATTCTACGGTTAAAACTTGATCTGTCCAGGTCAAATTATTGATATCTATTTCATTATCGATAAACAGAGTATCCACATTGTCAAGTTGTTGATTATTATTCCCTAATAAAACAGCAACATAATTATTAAGCTCAATTCCTTGTTCAAGTTCCGTTAAAATAACGAAGAAATCTTGTGATTGATCATTATTAATATCTGCGATCGCTACTTTTTCGCTTAAAACAAAAACTTTATTTCCCGTTTCATAACGACCCCCTGACAAGGTAATGGCTTCTCCATCAGGTAAATAATAAATTGTGTTGTTTAAGGGATTATTTATTTCATTATCTTGTGCCAATACCCTTGTTGGGAAAAAGGGAAAATTAATCAAACTGAAACCGATGATTGACGTTAAAAGCCAATTTTTTATAGATTGGTTCAAAATAGTTACTACCTCCTCTACGGTGATATTAATATGTAGGTAGTTATAAATAAACGTAAGGTGGACTATGCTAAGAAAAAGCTGAAAAACCTGAATGAGAAACCATTCGAGACATTGCCCACCCTACAAGTTTTATCCATTTAATTATGCCTACTTACTTACTAGGTTATCAAATTAACCGAAAAGAATTCAATCAAGAAAAGTGGCTAAACTAAACTTAAAGGATTGACTGTTTTGAAAATGATCACTCTCCTCACTTATTTCAGTTAGGAGACATTAACCTTATTGCTCTAATTGACTTATTATGGCTTGAGAATATCCAATTAACTCCTTAACCTTCTCTTGTACCTTTTCTAATCTCTTTTCTGTGGTTTGAACTTGACGAGAAGCTGTCAGAAATAGTAATTCCGTTCCCAGTAATCTTAAATTTTTATTAATTTCTGTTTGTGCTGATCGAATCGAGGCGATCTCGAAGAGATCCGCTAGACTTCGTCCCTCTTCGAGTCCGCGGTGCGCGTTACAATCTAATTCATCTAACTTCATGCTGAGAATCTGATCGTGAAAAATTGTTTGTACCTGTTGGTACATCGATTTTATCGTTATCATATCTATATCCTCAGCCAGCACTTGCTTTTGGAGTTCTAGGAGCTTATTTAAAAGCTCATGATAAAACTGATGATAAAATTTCAGTAACATAGGACACCATATTGCGTTATTATTTGTAAATAAATATTAAACTTTATAAGTGACTTTAACCAATCTCAATCTGTCCTTAAACTGAAATTATTAAAAGAAGTCCTCGCTTTTGAGAAGGAGGACAAAGCTGATGGTAAAAAAAGGTAGGACAGGACAAAACCAATGGTTTTGAAGCCCTTAACTTTTTCCATCAGAGAAGAATTAGCGTTTAAATACTCTTATTAGCGTTTTCTTATCCATTCTCATCCTTGTCTATACCTAGCCCGATCCTCCTATGAACGCAGTTACCTTCCCTGACAGTAAACCCCTTGATCTCACCCTTCCAGACTGGTTAAACCAGTGTCTGATCTCCCATGAGTCAGACAAAACGAATCAGGATCTCGACCTAATTTGTCGTGCATTTAATTTTGCCTACAAACTCCACGAAGGACAAACCCGTAAGTCAGGAGAACCCTACATTGCCCATCCCGTAGCGGTGGCTGGTATTCTGAGGGACTTAGGAGGAGATAGGGCTATGATTGCGGCAGGTTTCCTTCATGATGTGGTAGAGGATACAGATGTCACAGTCGAAGAGATAGAAGAGATGTTTGGCCAAGAAGTTGCCCTCTTGGTAGAAGGGGTAACCAAACTCTCAAAATTTAACTTCTCTAATAAAACCGAACAACAGGCCGAAAACTTCCGCCGGATGTTTTTAGCCATGGCCAGAGATATTCGCGTCATTGTGGTCAAATTAGCCGATCGCCTCCACAATATGCGAACATTAGACCCCCTCCGGCCAGACAAACAAAGGCGTATCGCCAGAGAAACCAAAGAAATATTTGCCCCCTTAGCCAACCGTTTAGGAATTTGGCGCGTTAAATGGGAATTAGAAGATTTATCCTTTAAATACTTAGAACCAGAAGACTACCGTGAAATTCAAAATTTCGTCTCAGAAAAACGCATTGATCGCGAAACTCGTATCGAAACCGTAAAAACAACCCTACAAAAACGACTTGATGACATGGGGATACAAGTCCTAGAATTACAAGGACGACCCAAGCATCTCTATGGCATTTATTTCAAAATGCAGCGTCAAAATAAAGGATTTCATGAAATCTACGATCTCGCTGCGTTGAGAATTATTGTGAAAACCAACGAAGAATGTTATCGGGCCCTAGCAGTGGTTCACGATGTCTTTAAACCCATGCCAGGCCGCTTTAAGGACTATATCGGACTACCTAAACCCAACCGTTATCAGTCCCTACATACCACCGTTGTCGGTTTAAATGGTCGCCCCCTAGAAATCCAAATTCGTACCCTAGAAATGCACCATATCGCTGAATATGGAATTGCAGCCCACTGGAAATATAAAGAAACAGGGGGATCGAATCATAGCCATTTTTCTAATGACGATGAAAAATTTACGTGGTTACGGCAACTCCTCGACTGGCAAAAAGAGCTTAAAGATGACCAAGAATATGTAGACAATCTCAAAGAAAATCTCTTTGATGATGATGTGTACGTCTTCACCCCCGATGGAGACGTGATCGCCCTATCCAGAGGCGCAACCGCCGTAGACTTTGCCTATCGCATTCACACCGAAGTGGGCAACCATATGAAAGGGGCGAGAATTAATGGTAGATGGTCAGTTTTAGACCAACCCCTAAACAACGGGGATATTGTCGAAATTATTACCCAAAAGAACTGCCACCCCAGTTTAGACTGGCTCAACTTTGTGGTGACTCCTACAGCCCGGAACCGCATTCGTCAATGGTTTAAGCGATCGCGTAGGGAAGAAAATATGTCCAGAGGCCGAGATATCCTCGAAAAAGAATTAGGGAAAAACGGCTTTGAAGCGTTATTGAAGTCTTCACCCATGCAAACCGTTGCCGAAAAATGTAATTATCAATCAGTGGATGATTTATTAGCCGGGTTGGGTTATGGTGGCATTACCCTCAACCAAGTGGTGAACCGAGTCCGAGAAGTGACGGTTACCAACCAAAAAGAAGAGGTTTCAGAGATTAACTTACCCAGTGCGTCTCCGTCTCCCTCCTGCCCCAGTAAACCCAATAAATCCCCCATTTTAGGGGTCGAAGGGCTAGTTTATCATATTGCAGGGTGTTGTAAACCCTTACCCGGTGATCCCATCATTGGCGTGGTAACCAGGGGCAATCGAGGCATTTCTATCCATACTCAAAATTGTTCTAATATTGAGAATATCCCTGGAGAACAATTTATTCCCGTGCGTTGGAATACAGTGGATAGTAAAGGCTGTGCCACCACTTATCCCGTCGATGTACAAATCGAAGCCCTCGACCGAGTTGGGGTTCTCAAAGACATTTTATTACGGGTGAGTGACCACCATATCAATGTCTGCAACGCAGGGGTGAAAACCGGACGCAATAAACCAGCGATTATTAATTTACGTATCGAAATCCGCGATCGCCACCAGTTGGACTACCTCATGAATAGTATTAATAATATGAGTGATGTTCTTCATATTCATCGAGTTAATGGGGTGGATTTTTAAGGATAACATAGGACATGATTGACCAACGGTCAGAGATGACTCCGCCGGACAACGACGGAGTCATCTCTGACTGGCGATCGCCTTACCAACCAACCATCAACGGTAGAATAGTATAATGACCGAAAAAAAGGGTTCCAAGCCTCCTATTTCAAGGGAATGAAAAGAAGAGTTTTGCTTGTTTCAAACCTCCAACTTGAGGTGGGGGTAATTCTAAATTCTACATTCTAAATTCTACATTCTGATTGACTTAGCGATCGCTTAATAAAAAAAAGAAGAAAGATTATAAATAGTCTGAAAAATGTGGATTGATCATTCAGCAAAGACTAGATGAGGATTTCTTTCTAATGAATAATAATTTATATGAAACTGATTATGATTTATGGCTAAAGCAGCAACTAGAAGCCGTAAAAAAAAGAAATTCCGACGCTTTAGATTGGGATAATTTAGCAGAAGAACTTCAAGATTTGTCCACTTTCCCCCGTAATCTGATTAATGACTATTTGATGATGTTGCTTTTATATTTGATGAAAACTGCTGTTCAAAGAAATGTTTATTTAGATTTTAGTAGCGAATGGATAATTAATATAGCCCGTCATCGCATTCTGATTAAGCAATTAATCAAACAATATCCTAAAACCTTAGAGTCTTACTTACAAACTGCTATTACCCCCATTTATGAAGAAGTTCTTGAATTGCTGCTATTAGAAAAAGATTGGAAAAGAAATGAGACTTATGATTATCCAAAATTTTGCCCTTTTACCATTGAGCAAATATTAGACAAAAATTTCTTTCCCAATGACCAAAGAACGATCTTACCCAACAATTAAATGTGCTTAAAAAGCTTGTATCCATTCTTTTATTTCATAATCTGTCCAAATTCCATTTTTCCAATAAGGATCATTTTCAATTAATTCCTTGACTTTTTCAACATTTTCTGCATCATAAATACCGAACACTTTAGTATTATCTTTAGTCGGTCCAAGGGTAACTAAAATTCCTGTTTCTTTTTGCTGTTTTAAACCTTCTAAATGATCTTGACGATAAGGGGTTCTTTTTTCTAGCGCATTTTCACAATAACTACCAAATAAAATGTATTTCGGCATAATTTTTAGACCTTCAAAGTGAATAATTAATCTAGGGGTTTAACACTGTTAAACCCTAATTCAACCTGACATTAAACCCCGTTTTTTAACTCCGAAGGGTAACATCAAACTGTTTAACTAAAGTCTGACGAATCTTATCATGAACTGGTTCAACATCTTCATCGGTTAAAGTACGATCGCCGGAACGATAAGCTAAACTAAAGGCTAAACTTCTTTGTCCGTCGGGGACGTTTTTCCCTTGATAATCATCAAATAATTCCACTCCGGTTAAAAGTTTGCCTCCTGCTTTATTCATGGTTTTCGTTAAGTCTGCAACAGACACATCTAACGCAGCAAAAAAGGCTAAATCTCTTTCTACGGCAGGATAGGTAGAATACAGTTCAAAATGAGGAGTCAATAAGTTATCTTGGTTCAGAACTTTCGATAAACAACGAAAATCTAACTCAAACCCATAAACTTCGGGCATTAAATCTTTGTCTTGCCGTAGTTGGGGGTGAATTTGCCCAAAAATACCTAGTCTTTCCCCATTTAACCATAAAGAGGCAGTGCGCCCAGGGTGTAACCGTTCATCTTGACTATCCGGTTGATAGTCTACTGATACCCCTAACCGTTGAAATACACTTTCTAAAATACCTTTCGCCTCATACCAAGTCATGGGGTTAGGTTTACCGCTTCTGGTCCAACGACCTTGAGGTAATAAATCACCCCCCATAATACCAGCGATATTATCCCATTCTGCCATTTCTCCCTCAATCTTGCGGAAAATACGCCCAATTTCAAAGCCATTTAATGCGCCGTTGCCTTGGGACTGATTATAGGCAAAAGCGTCAATAATACCATCTAAAAGATTGGTTCTTAAGGCAGAATATTCGGCAAATAAGGGGTTACTGATGACAATTTCTGCTTTTTCGGGTTTAACCAGGGAATATTGTACTAATTCCGTTAACCCCACCCCTCGGAATGCTTCTCTTACCTTACGTTGGGTTTGATATTCAATAGATAGTCCGCCGGCTTCGGTTTTGTCAGGAAGTTCATCACAGAAGCGATCGTAACCGTAAAGACGGGCCACTTCTTCGATGAGGTCAATTTCTCGTTCTAAGTCCCGATAACGGTAGGAAGGAACAGTGACAGACCAAACCTTGTCATTTCCCGTTACGGGGGTTAACCGACAACCTAAGTCGCTTAAAATGCGTTCTACATCCACTGCTGCAATGTTAGTCTTTTGGCCTTCTTTTTCAACGGGGCCTAACACTTGATGGATGCGATCGAGACGTAACTCAATCGACTGGGCCGATCGATCCGGACGATGATCACTCATTTGTTGAGTTACAGGGGTTCCTCCTGCTAACTCCGTAATTAAAGCGATCGCCCGTTGACAGGCTAATTCTAACTCAGAATAATTAATTCCCCGTTCATATCTGGCCGATGCTTCGCTGCGTAAACTTTGACTCCGAGAGGATCGACGGATGGTAACTTGTTCAAATAAGGCTGCTTCTAAAAGGATATTTTGGGTTTCCTCAGCGACTTCGGTTTCTTCTCCTCCCATGACACCAGCAAGGGCAACAGGGGTATCATTAGCCGTAATGAGTAAGTTAACTGGGTTTAGCTTTCTTTCTTGGCCATCAAGGGTTTTCAGGGTTTCTGTCTCCTTAGCAAAGCGAACGCCGACGGTTAAATGATCCTTATTTCGGGCGACGGTTTCTAACTTCTGGAGATCGAAAGCATGAAGGGGTTGACCCCATTCTAATAACACTAAATTGGTGATATCAACAACATTATTGATGGGACGAACCCCGGCCGCTTCTAACCGTTGTTGTAACCAGTCAGGAGAGGGTGAAATTTTTACCCCTTCGATCACCGTTCCGATGTAGGTAGGACAAGCATTACCGTCCTTAACTTCTACCGTCAGAGGATAACTTTTTTCATCCGAGAAGGAAGTTTGAGGGGGTTGGGGTAAGTTTAACTTTCCTCCTGTCAAGGCCGCCACTTCCCTGGCCACACCGATCATACTCATGGCATCGGCGCGGTTGGCGGTGGGGGTGATATCTAAAATAACATCATCTAAACCTAAATAGGGACGAGCATCTGCCCCTAATTGTAGGTTATCTTCTTCAAAAATATGAATTCCGGCTGATTCTTTCGTTAGTCCCACTTCTGCTAAGGAACAGATCATCCCTTCAGATTTTACCCCTCGCAGTTTGGCCGATTTAATTTTGAGGTCAATTTTTGGTAAATAGGTTCCTAACGTAGCAACAGGAACGTATATATCGGCTTTCGCATTCGGAGCCCCACAAACAATGGTAGAAGGGGTTTCTTGACCAATATCGACTTGACAGACGCTTAATTTGTCAGCATTGGGGTGAGGTTGACGGTCTATAATTTTACCGATCACAACCCCATCAGCCCATTGACGACGATCTTCGATTTCATCGACTTCTAAACCGGCGATGGTCAAAAGATCGGCTAAGGCTTCGGGGGTGAGGGTGACGTTAACGAGTTCCCGCAGCCAGTTAACGGAAATTTTCATAGTATTTTTGTATGTTGCGATCGGTGGCCAAAGTCTAGTTTAACAAACAATTAAACCGTTTGTGATCAAGCACTTGCTATTGATTTGGGACTTGATAATTTGGCGGCTTGTTTTGACACTGAAGGGCATCAATTTTTGATTGATGGGAAAAAACTTAAAAGCATTAATCAGTGGTATAACAAACGTAATGCCGAATTGCAATCTTTTAAAGACAAACAAGGCATTAAAGGCTTTACAAATCAACAGGCTAGACTTTATCAATGGCGCAACGATTGTCTTCGAGACTACTTGAATAAGACGGCTAGAATAATAATTAACCATTGTTTGACCCATCAAATTGGCAAGCTCGTGGTCGGCTATAACCCTGGCATCAAACAAGAGATTAATATCGGACGTTCTAATAACCAAAACTTCGTTCAAATCCCTTTCTGGCAACTGAGACAAAAGCTTAAAGCTTTGTGTTCTCGATATGGAATTGAGTATTTTGAACAAGAAGAATCTTACTCGTCTAAAGCCAGTTTTTATGACCAAGATAAAATCCCTGTTTACAATGCCGATAACCCCAGTCAACATAAGTTTTCTGGTAAAAGAATTAAACGGGGACTGTATCGGACAAAGGGTAAACATTTGGTTTCTAGCGATATTAATGGAAGTGCCAATATCTTGGTAAAAAGTAAACACAGACTCAATTTTGAGCGAGTGTCTAGTGGGTTTTTGGCTAACCCTTTAAGGATCTTGATCTCTTAAGAATCCACTCGCCATAAGGGCAGTGGAGTGTCAACTTCTTTCTTCCCTTGCTCACAAGTTCTCTCCAATGATACAACCGTCAAAAGTTCGGGAACCCGTACCCTAACAACAGTTGCCATACATCCCCTTATTTAGCTAAATTAGCACTCGTAAGGTAAGAGTGCTAAACAAATTAAAGACAGCCCTCGACCCCATTATTAACATCAGGAGGATTCGTCCATGGCAGCAATTAGTATTAACGTTTCTACCGTTAAACCCCTCGGCGATCGCATTTTCGTCAAAGTCAGCCCCGCCGAAGAAAAAACCGCAGGAGGGATCTTACTTCCTGATAACGCCCAAGAAAAACCCCAAATTGGCGAAGTGGTAGCCGTTGGGCCCGGAAAACGTAACGACGATGGCAGTCGTTCTGAATTAGATGTCAAAGTCGGGGACAAAGTCCTTTAC
>NZ_PRLH01000019.1 GCF_003013815.1 Cyanothece sp. BG0011
CTAGCTTGACTTAACACTTGCGCCGGAACCGCTTCAAACTTCGGTAAAAAGTCGTTTTCTGCCAACAACGGCATGGGATAAATTTGACCCCCGGCCAATACACCCTCCGGCATGGGAAGATAGCCGGGATCAAGGAGTAGGGCAAAATCCCCCGGATCGAGCAGAGCGAGGGGTAAGTGTGCCGTTCCTTCTTGGGAACCAATGAGGGTTAAGACTTCCCGATGGGATCAACTGCCACCCCAAGCGTTGATAGTACCATTGCGCTACTGTTTCTCGGAATGTTAACGTTCCGTGGTGGAGGAGATAACCGTGAGTGCTAGGATCTTGGAGGGAAGCGGTAATATGGGCGATCGCCTCTGGATCGGCCGGTAAATCCGATGATCCCAAGGATAAATCAATAATGGTTTGGCCGTTGCTGATTGCCTGAGATTTTGCCCTATCCATATCAGCAAAGACATTTTTTTCTAAAGCTTGAAGACGGTTCGCGAAGTGCATGGTTTTGATTATTTCGGAGAAAAGGGAGAGGAGAGGATAACAAAAAAACCTATTTTTGACCCTCTCGCCACCTCATTATTTTAGTTGAGATGTTTTTTAAGCATCTCTTCTAGTTGTTGTTTTCCGATCGCCCCTTCGTGTTCGGCCAAAAGCTGTTTATCTTTAAACAGACGTAGAGCAGGAACCCCTTCTACTTTGCATTTTGTTCGTGCCTCTGGGTTAGGGTCGACCTCTAATTTGACCACTTTGAGACTCTCGCCATAGCTATCAGCAATTTTTTTAATCGAAGGAGAAACCAAACGACATGGACCACACCAAGAAGCCCAAAAATAGACTAATACAGGGGTGTCAGCCTCAAACACTTCTGTATCAAATTGAGGATCTGTAATTTCGAGAACACTACTCATAAGTTTAGTTATCAGTGATCAATGATTCCGTTACCAGTTAATAGCTTACAAGTTTGGCCAATTTCTTCAACTGGGTTTTCTTGACTTTTGGGGCAATATAGGGAAAATACCAATGGTCTTAAAGATTATCGAGTTGACGGCGTAAGTCATCTAACTCTGCGTCAACCACGTCATCTTTAGGAGTGGCTTTATCCTTTGTTTCTCCTTCGGGTAAGGCCCCTTTGGGTTCGGCCGATCCCGTCATTTGGGCTTTAAGCATAGCCAGTTCATCTTCCACACCGCTTCCGGCTTCGAGTTCAGCAAATTGATTTTCTAAACTTGATCCCCCTAATTCTCCTACGGCCTGCGATCGCGCTTCCATGTCTAAGACTTTGTTTTCCATGCGTTCAAAGGCGGCCATCGAACCACTGGTATTCAGGCCACTCATGGTAGACTGTAGTGCTTCGTTAGCTTTAGCCGCCTTAGACCTAGCAATGAGCATATTTTTCTTGGTTTTTGCTTCAGAAATTTTGCTCTCTAGGGCGGTTAAATTACGGCGCATGGTTTCAATTTGTCCGCTTTGTTGCTCTAGTTGCTCTTTGAGGGTTGTGGCCGTTTCTGTATAAGATTTTTTGCGAACTAAGGCTTCTCTGGCGAGGCTTTCTTCCCCTTTAGAAAGGGCTAATTTTGCCCGTTGTTCCCATGTATTGGCATCTTTAAGGGCTTGTTTATATTGTGCTTCGGTTCGTTTTTGGGAAGCCAGGGTTTGGCCGAAGGCTTGTTTTAACTGGATCAAGTCTTCACCCATGTCTACAATGGTTTGTTCTAAGACTTTTTCTGGATCTTCTGCTTTGCTAACAAGATCGTTGAGGTTGGCTCGGACCACTCGGCCTAGGCGATCAAATAATCCCATAATACTGTTTATCCTCTTGGTGTGTACAAGGTTGAGTTTAAGCTGTCAAGTTAAAATAACGTTGTTATGCTGCTTCATGAAACTTACGCAAACTTAGACAGGTTTGCTGTTCAATTCCTGCTTCAACCAAGGGAGACGGCTCTCCTCGCGCGTTCCTTTGCGCCGTACGACGGCGCAGGGTCGCTCATCTTGTCCACAGGCGTTCACCCTTCGACTTCGCTTTGGGTTTACCGATAAGCCATCGGCATTCTTGATGTGATACATTCCTGTATTCTAGTTTATCAAAGAGAAGACAAGAGTTCGGGGTTCGGAGTTCGGAGTTATAAACTTTTAACCTAAACTAATTTGATAAACTTCTTTTTCCCCACTTGTAAAACTTTACCTGAAAGTTGTTCTAAGTTATCAAAGGTGATATTAACATCGGTGATTTTTTCTCCGTCTAAACGCACTGCCCCCCCTTGTATTTGTCGTCTCCCTTCTCCACTGCTTCCACAGAGTCCACTGGCATTTAAAATATAGAATAATTTGGCTGGAAATTCTACATTCGATAAGTCGTATTCGGGAACTGCATCCGTTGCACCAGTTCCTTTATTTTTAACTAAATCTTCTGCGGTTTTTTGAGCGGTTATGGCTGCTTCTTTGCCGTGGAATTGGGAGACAATTTCAATGGCTAATAATTTTTGAGATTCCCTAGGATTTTCGGGTAATTGATCTAAGGGTAAATTGGTTAATAGTTCAAAATAGTCTTTAATAATTGCATCGGGGGTTTTTTCGAGTTTGGAATACATGGATAATTCGTCTTCTTTTAACCCCACATAATTATTGAGGGATTTTGACATTTTTTGATGGCCATCTGTGCCGAGTAAAATGGGTAATAATAACCCGAATTGTGGCTTTTTCCCGAAGTGTCTTTGTAAGTCTCTGCCTACGGCAATATTAAACTTTTGATCCGTGCCTCCTAATTCTACATCTGCGTCGATCATCACCGAATCATATCCTTGCATCAAAGGGTAGAGAAATTCATGAAGAAAGATAGGATTTTCTTGTTTATACCGTTCGGCAAATCCTTCTTTTGCTAACATTTTTCCCACGGTCATGGTGGCTAAAAGTTCTTGAATTTTGGCTAAATTTAACTCTTTTAACCATTCAGAATTATAGCGAATTTCTAACCTTCCTGGGGTGTCAAAATCCAGGATAGGACGAAGTTGTTCTAAATAATTTTTGGCGTTATTTTTTACCTGTTCAGAGGTTAATTGTTTACGAACTTCTGATTTACCGGTGGGATCGCCAATTTGTGCGGTAAAATCTCCAATAATAACCACTGCAGTATGGCCGGCATCTTGAAAAGCTCGTAACTTACGAAAGGGTATACTATGACCTAAATGTATATCGGTGCCGGTGGGATCAATGCCTAATTTAACCCTCAAAGGTCGCTCCCTTTGTTCTATCAATTTTTCTAAGTTTTCTTCGGGGTTATTAGAGTCAGGTTGACTGGGGAAAATTTCGCTGGTTCCTCGATATAACCAATTCAAAGAGTCAGGGGTATTGACTGAGGACATGAGAGGCTAATAATAGTTGATTGCTTAATAAGACATCCTTCATTTTAACAGAGTTTAACCTCTGTTTATCACATTTTATCCAGGTTTCTCAGTAGGAATTCTCAGAAGATTATTGACGATCCCTGATTTTACAAGACAAAAATTTTCTATAATTTCTCCCATTTCCTTTGAGTTCTGTTAAGATAAAATGTTAATCAAGAGTTTTAATTGATTTCAAGGATTATGACCACAGAAAGAGAATATCAAGAAGGACAAAGACGAATTAGAAAACTAAGACGACAACCCCCCAATAATAATAATCAATTGCTCTGGATTTTTATGGGACTCTTTGTTTTTATTGGTTTAATCTTAGTTCAAAGTTATCAAAATCGTCCGCCACAAACTATTCCCTCCAACTCAAATCAAATTAGTCAATAAAATAGAGAAAAATAAATAGATGCTCTGGCTTTTTTTTCCAGAAAAGAAGAAAATTGAAACTCAATTCAATAAATCGTGACATGAGAGAGAAAATTTAAGCTTTATTTTACAAGAGAAGAAGGATAAATAAGATACGCTAGAGGTAGAGTCTCTGGGGAAATAAACTAATAGTTTCCTCAAAAAATAGACTTATAAAATGTTGTCCTTGTAAGATGAATTCTTCTCCTCAAAAGGTAAAATATGAGAGAACTTGACAGAGAAAAAACCAATGACATTCTCAACACCATTATGGAATATGAATTAGCGGGGGTTGTTCGCTATACCCATTATTCTTTGATGGTTACAGGCCCTCATCGTCTTCCCATTGTACAATTTTTTCAACAACAGGCCACAGAATCTTTACTTCATGCTCAACAAGTGGGAGAAATCCTAACAGGATTAGAAGGCCATCCTAGCTTAAAAATTGCCCCAATGGAAGAGACAAATGAGCATAGTTTACACGCCATTCTCTTAGAAAGTCTCAACCACGAAAAAAAAGCCTTAGATTTGTATAAGGATCTCTTAGAAGTGGTAGAAAATGCCAGCATTTATATCGAAGAATTTGCACGGGGAATGATTGGACAAGAAGAAGTTCATAACATAGAATTGAAAAAAATGTTACGGGATTACGTTTAATCAGACCCAAGCAATTTAAAAGTAACCTAGATACTATATCTGGGTTACTTTAGAAAATAATAAAAAAAATAATATAATGGATAGGTAATCAATAAGCCTTAGTAAATCATGGATTTCAGTGCTGCATTACCGACATTTGTTGTGACCTTACGAGAAGGATTTGAAGCGTCCCTAGTGGTAGGGATTGTGTTAACTTGTTTAAAAAAAGTCGAACAAACCCAACTCAATCGTTGGGTATATCAGGGGATTGGTGGAGGAATTGTCGCTAGTATTTTGGTAGGATTTTTATTAGGAGGAATCCTGCAAGGGGTAAATACTTATCAAAGTCCTTATACCCCTATTATAAAAGAATGTTTAGCCACGTTATTTGGTATCATAGCGGTAGCCATGTTAAGTTGGATGCTCATTTGGATGACCCAACAAGGAAAGCAATTAAAAGGAGAAGTTCAACAAGGAATTGAAACAGCCTTAAGTGGAGAGAATGGGGCAGGAAAAGGAATTTTCTTATTAGTTTTCATCGCTGTTTTAAGGGAAGGCTTCGAGACAGTTTTATTTATCATTGCTAAATTTGAAAACAGTTGGAAAATTCCTAGTATTGGCGCAGCTTTAGGATTATTAACCGCAGCTACTTTAGGATTTCTCCTCTTTAAGTTGGGGGTTAAAATTAATATTCGTCTTTTCTTCAAAGTGATGGGAATTTTCTTATTATTAGTAGTAGGAGGATTAGTCTTAGGAGTCCTTAAACATCTTAATTTAGTGGTGATGTTTTTAGGGCAAATTGATCCGAGTTTTTCTCAATGGTGTTGGGTTCCTGGAGACTCTTGTATTTTAGGTCCTTTAGTTTGGGATGGGTCAACTATCCTACCAGATCAAACCTTTCCTGGAATTATTCTAAAATCTTTGTTTGGCTATCGACAAACCTTATATTTAGGACAAATCCTTGTTTATTTATTGTTCTTGTTAATTGTCGGGACTTTCTATTTCAAAAGTTTATCCAGTCCGACTCCTCCCAAATCAGCCGAAAATGTCAGCTAATTCCAGACAATCTTGACAAAAATTGCTAAGCTAACTTTATGACGAAAAATGAGTCAAAAGCATCCGCTTTCTCAAATAATCGTTCATAGTTTTCAAGATGGTGATTAGGAGAGTAACCGACCCATGAGTTCATGGACTTGTGATGGAGTCCCCAAAGACGGTAAACAATACCCTGGGGTATCTCCCCACACCCCCCAAGTCAACACAGGGCCCGACTGTATCATTTGCGGCTTACCCAAAGAAGCAATGAACCCAGGCCAAGCCGGGAAGTCAAAGCCCGGTAAAACTGTGATGGCGGGGAGTTCGGGGAATGGAAGCCCTTCCTGGCTGATCCCTGTGATTATCGCCATTATTGTCCTTATTTTGGGGGGTGGGGTGGCCGCTTTCTTCTTGCTTCAAGGAAATAACGATCAAACCATCAATCCTCCCACACCTTCTCCCTCACCCACCCCAACGGTCCCGACTCCTAGCAATGGTGACGCTATCAGTCGAGGAGACAAACTCTTTTTACAATCCACCCCTAATAAACAAGCAGGCGCCGACGCATTTGCCCAAGAAAACTGGCCGGGGGCTGTTACCGCTTATGAAACCGCCGTTCAAGCTGATGCCAATGATCCCGAAAGTCGTATTTATTGGCAAAACGCCCAAGCTAAACAAGCCGGCAACCCCCTAACTATCGCCGTTGCTGTTACCACCACCAGTAGTCCCGACTCGGCGGCGGAAATTTTGCGAGGAGTGGCTAAATATCAAACGGAGTTTAATCAGTCTTCGGCCTCAGGGCGACTGTTAGAAGTGGCCATCATCGATAGTAGTGAGCCCACCACCGCCCCCAATGTTGCCCAAACCGTCATCAATACCCCCGATATTTTAGGGATTGTCGGGTACGGGATCGATCCGGGCAGTCAAGCCGCCTTACAACAGTACGAAAGCGCAGGGGTTGCCGTTTTATCACCCCTTACCAGTAGCTTTCAAGGGTCAACCCTAAAAACCATTCCCATTAATGAAAAAGAAGACGAATTATTAGTTAACTATTTGCAAGCGGTGGGGAAAACCTTAACCCAGTATGCAGCGCAACAGCAACCTTCCCCCAAGATTGCTATTTTTTATAATTCTGATAGTGGTTATAGTCAACAATTACAACAAGAAATTATTAATCGTTTGCCTGAAGTTCAAGGTAATTTAATCGAACAAATTGATATTATTTCCCCTAACTTTGATGCCAATACCGCCGTTAGTAACTTGCAAAAT
This sequence comes from Cyanothece sp. BG0011, assembly GCF_003013815.1. Taxonomy (GTDB): domain Bacteria; phylum Cyanobacteriota; class Cyanobacteriia; order Cyanobacteriales; family Microcystaceae; genus Crocosphaera. The sequence continues at coordinate 6,729 of NZ_PRLH01000019.1, forward strand.
AGTGGAGCAAATGTGGGGATTTTAGCCTTGAGTAAAAGTAAAGTCGATCAAGCCGTAAAAATAGCTCAAGCGAATGAAAATAACGGTTCTCCTTTATTATTGATGGGAGGAGATGAACTGTATAATGCCGATATTTTGGTTCAAGGAGGAGATGCGATCGCAGGAATAATCTTAGCGGTTCCCTGGAGTTTTAGCCCGACAGATGACTTTGCTAAAGATGCCCTGCAAAGTTGGAAAGGACGAGTCAGTTGGCGTACAGCAACCGCTTATGATGCGACAAAAGCCTTAGTTGAAACCGTCAGTCAAAATCCCGATCGCTCCCTGATATTTCAGAAGTTCAATAACGGGGTCACTTTATCTGATAGTACCACCGATTTTAATTTATTTAATGAAGTTCCCTTAGTTCAAGCCGTCAAAGGAAATGAAGGGCCAAAAGGGTCAGACTATCAATTTGATTCATTAAAATAAGGAGTTAACCTAGTGGTAAAATATCGCCGTAAAGTGATTGAATATCCCTTGTTTTATACACCATTAATTATGGTGGGGATTTTTTTAGCCTTAGCTTTATTATTTGGCCTGTTAAATATCGGAAAACCCCCCGTTGCTGTGGTTATTGCCCTTGATCTCAGTAGTAGCACCTATCGAGGTCAAACCTTTAATGCTCCTAATACTATCATGGATCAAGAGGTACAAGCGGTTAATGCTTACCTGGAAGCCAATGCCAAATTAAGGAATCCGAATAAAGTACAAATTTTAGGGATTGGAGGAGGAAAAGCCCCAAAATTAACCGCTAGTATGGACTCATCTCAAGATGTAATTGTTAATCAATTAAATCGTCAATTAAATGATCCGAATTTACCCTATCAATTACGTCCTGAACCCCAACAAGATGATTTAGATATCGTCATTAATAATGCCACAGAAATTTTAGAAGATCAACAAAATCACTGCAAAGAATTATTGATGGTAACAGATGCAGGAGTTACCATTACTCAGTCAGCCGTGACTCAAGCAACAGGAAAAGATATTAAAATTAATTCTCTCGTTTTTGGCACAGATAGTGTTCCTAATTTAAGATCCGCGAGTCGTCAAACCGATGGCATTTATATTGATAATATTAACCTATCTAATGCAGGAGGAAGTTATTTAGAAGAAGTTTTTTTAAATGACTTTTTTAGACAGTTTAATAGTAACTGGAAATGGATCAGATTTTGGTTAGGTTGTGCTTTAATTGCTTTTCTTTGGTTATTGGTTTTACCCCTAGATAGATGGGTATTTCAAGGGGTATTTAAGATGTCCATGGAACCTTCAGGAAAAATAGCATTAGGTATTGCTTTTATTGGCACAATTATTACAGTAGCTTTGATGATTTCTGGGGGGTTACCTTTAATTTCATCTTGTTAATAGGAGAAGAAGCGTTATGTCATTAAAAGAGTTATTAATAGAAAAAAGACAAGAAATAGTATCTATAGCCGCCAAACATGGGGCATTTAATGTTAGGCTTTTTGGTTCAGTGGCCAGAGGAGAAGAAACAGAAAACAGCGATATTGATTTTTTAATTGATTATGATTTATCTAAAATTTCTCCTTGGTTTCCAGTTAGATTGATTCGTGATTTAGAAGCTACTTTAGGACGAAAAGTAGATGTAGTCACCGAAAAAGGTTTGAAGGAAAGAATTAAAGAGGAAGTATTAAGAGATTGTGTTAAATTATGAGAAGTTATATTGAATAAGAAATACCAGCATTAAAATATCAAATTCATTTACTTTTAAAAGAAATAGAACAATAAAGTTTTATGTCATTCCCACAACAAAAGTGTCTGGAATTAATCTAAAATAGAGAGTAAGAATCAGGAGGCGAACATGGCAGCAGTTGAAGAAAAAAGTATGGTTCCCACTGTCTTAGTGGGTGTGGGGGGAACCGGCGCAGAAATTTTATCACGAATACGCAGATTAGTTGAGGAAACCTACGGCAGTTTAGAGGCGTTTCCTATTCTCAGTTTTTTAGTGGTTGATACAGATAAAGATTATAAAATTAGTAACCCAGAAGCCGGGGGTAGTAAATTCAAAGATCATGAAAAACATTGGGCCAGCGTTAGCGGAAAACAAGTCAGCGATATGGTTTCTAATATGGAACAATATCCTTGGATTGATCGTTGGTTTCCGAGAGAGTTAGAAAGAAATATTACGTCTTTAGAAGCAGGGGCCGGACAAATTAGGGCCTGTGGTAGATTTGCTTTATTTTGTAATTATCATGATATTCGAGATAAATTTTTAGGGGCGGTAAATCGGGTTAAAGGCCGTGAAAATTTTATGTTAGATCGGTACAATATTAAAGTGAGTACCAACGCCATTAATGTGTTTGTTACCGGGTCACTTTCTGGAGGAACAGGAAGTGGAATGCTCATCGATATCGGCTATTGTGTGCGTAAATGGTTAGAAGCAGAAGGTAGCCCTTTAGTCACTGCTATTGTTCCTATGCCGCAAGCGTTTGCAGGGATAAAAGTCGGCGATCGCGTATTAGCAAATGGTTACGCAGCCATGATGGAATTAAGCTATTTTTCTGACTATCGAACCGAATATAATTGTCAATTTAGTAAGAATTTAGCGGATGAAGTTCGCAGCAACCGCGCCCCCTTTGATTTTACCTATTTAGTGGGAACAAAAAACGGAGAAAGTGACTTTAAACTGGATCAAATACGGGAGATGATCGCCCAAAATATTTTCTTAGATTTGACTTCAGATTTTTCTCCCCATAAACGATCTATCCGAGACAATATTAAATCTGCTTGGGCGCAAGCTGATCCTGGCGGTAGAGGATATCCCAAAAACTTTATGAGTTTTGGCTTATCTACCATTGAAATTCCTATTTTTCAGATTCGGAATTCTTTATGTTATCGCTTAGCAAAAGATATCGTTAACTGGTGGTTAAATGAACAAGTACAACTGCCGGCTGATTCAATGGAATTGATTAAAAGCGATATTCTTAAAAAAATGCGTTTAACCGACGTGGAATTATTAGCAGATATGGGGGCAGCGCAAGATAAATCTTATATCGAAGAAGTTTCGCAATGGGTTAATAACCTACGGCAAACCATTAACCAAGAAAACTATTTACAGTGTACGGCAACAGGTATTAATATTTTCGGTAAAGAACAGGGAAAAATAAAAGAGTTAGATCGATTTATTCAAGAAGAAGTCAATAGTTATAGACAAGATCATTTTCGAGAATTAAGTCCCGATGAACGGTTACACGGAGACTATTTTCAAAGAATTTATGATAACCGCGATCGCACCATTACCCAAGGAAGAAAAGCCCTAGAAGACGAACTTTATCGTATTATTGAAGATCGCAATTTAGGACCTAAATTTGCTCATACCTTTATTACGATGGTCAGACAAATTTTTGACGATACCAGACAAAGATTTAGTCAACAAAAAGAACAACTTTGGGAACCCAAAGAAACAGAAAGACAGGAACAATACGAAAAAGCATTAGAAGAATTTATTCAGATAAAAGAGCAATATGGTATTACGAAAAAAGATAGAATCACCTTGTGTTGTGAGAGCATTTTAGAAAATCTCCAAGGCAGTTTAATCGCAACCATACAGCGAAAAACTCGCGCTGCTTCATTAACCGTTATTGATCGTTTAAAAGAAGAATTAGACAGTTTAGAAAGGCGTTTAAATCGCTTTCAACAGCGTTTAATACAGACAAGAGATGAATTTGCTAAAGAAGCAGATCATCAAGCTGAAAGTGCCGATGTTTTAACCATAAATGGCATTAAACTATATGATAGAGATAAGATGAATGAACTGTATCAAGACTTAATTGAAAAACTAGGATCGAATGTTCAAGGGAGTAAAAGTCGCTTTGAAATGGGACTGGATCAAATTTGTAGTACCCTATCAGAAGATATTTTAAAAGAAGCCAGTCCTTTATGGAAGAAAAACCGCCTCGCTGATGAATATATGCGCTTATTTGATGTTCCCAAAATTCCTGATGTGCAACAAGAAGATTTAGAAGAAATTATCTACAATTATAGTAAAGAAACCGTAGTCGATAAAACCCCAAAAAATGCCCATCTTTATACCGAGATGGCAGCTTGCGATCGCCTCTTCAAACTGTACAACGACGAAACAGAAATTACTGATAATATTCGTATAGCCTATCATAAATCTAAGCCCTTAATTATGATGAATCGGGCGGTTTTATCAGGAAAAGATGCAGGGTTTACCCCTTCAACTAATGTCAATGTTGGTATTTTAGGGGGTAGAAATACCGCCGATCCTGCAGCACAAAAACTCCTTCCTTTACTGCAACAATTCCCCGATATTAAAGAAAGTGCCATTAAACCTTTAGGAGATTCTGAACGCCACCGGATGGTATTTGTACAAGAAACAGGAGGCTTTTCTTTACGTTGTATTGATGGGATGAAAGAGTTAAGACAATCCTATCAAGACTGGAAAGGGGACAGCATTGAAGCCAAACGCGCCCAATTACGAGGCGAACCCAGAGACTTACCCATTCCCGTCCACATTCAAAAAGAACCCCCATTTTGGGATGTCTTTCCCGAAGATCCAAAAATCTTTCAATTAGTGATTCAAGCAAGAGCATTAAATGTCTTATACTTATCAGAAAATCAAGCTACCAGAGAAAACACAATTCGTTACACTCGTAAAACGAATATAGGTCTAGAAAATGTTGACATTGCTTCAAGTTGGGAAGAAGCGTCACAAATATTAGAAGTTCGTGCTTGTCGTGAAGATAGAGAAGAAATACAACAACAAATTACTGAAAAGTTAAATCAAGCCCAAACCCCTCAACAAAAACGACAACTTTATCAAACTTTAATGGCCTATTTAGAACACCGATCCTTAGAATTAGAAAAACAAGGGGGTAAAGACAGTCCCGAATACAAACGAGAGGCAGAAATCATTAAAAGATTAATCGATGATCATCAACTTTATGTCACTGAAACTGTGAGTCATACCCCAAAAACAACAACCGAAAAACCGCCCCAACCCCCTCAACCTCCTGCTCCTAAAAAATGGTATCTTTATAAAGAGAATCAACAAACTGGCCCCTTTTCTAAAGATGAATTATTAACCCAAGGCGTTACCCCAGAAACCTATATTTGGTGTGCCGGTATGGAAGGATGGAAAACAATGTCAGAAGTGGCAGAATTAAACCATCTTTTGTAAATAGGAAACAGGGAACAGGAAATAGTTAACTAAAAATCTTCCCTCTTATTTGCCCCTCTTGATAAGGGGGGTTAAGGAGATCGTTTTCTGCCTCCTTAAAAGGAATACGCCATAATTGCTCTAATTCACTGGCTGGCATGGTTAAATATAAAACATCCCCAGGCCGTAACTGAGTCTCTAATAACTCCCAACTATGGATAGTTAAAGGGTTTCGTTCCAAATACAACGGCACAAACCCTCCTTTCATGGCTGCATCTTTCACGGTTTCCCCACAACAAGAATGTTTCGGGGTGATTAAAGTGGCTAAAGCTACCCATAACAAGTCTTCTGTCATGCCATTGCCCAAAATTTTGCCTCCCAAGGCAGCAGCCGCAAAAGAAGGGGTGGCTAACTCCGAGGGACATAACACCGTTTCAAACTCAAAAACCTCTTGCACCGACTGACCAAACTGAGGATCTTGCGATCGCAGGGTAATGTTAATCTGAGGAGCGATCGCTTTAGCCGTTAGCCCGATCTCCACATTGATCATATCGTCGCTAGTAACAACAATAATCCCTTCTGCTTTTTGAATATTAGCCGTCTTTAAAGTGTCATTAACCCTTGCATCTTCTAAAATAATGGGAACCCTTAACGATCGCGCCGTATGTAAAAAACGGTTATTTTGATCCGACTCTATCACCACCACCTCATACCCTTGTCCCTGGAGTTGACGAACAATTTGAATACCAATGCCTCCCAACCCACAGACAATATAATGGTGTTTAGTAGGAACCCGGGCTACATCCCAAAACTGTTTTAAACGACTCCCTAAAATAAAATCATTAAGTAGCGCATAACACACACCGATCACCCCTGCACCCACAATCATCATAATAGCGGTAAATACTTTAATGGTGTCCGGGGCTTTTTCGGCCACTTGTTCTTGTCCGCCGGCACCGGTGATCATGCCCACGGAGAAGTATAACGCATCGACTAAAGAGGTATTATAATTCACTGCCACATAGGTAAAGGTTGCAGCAAAAATCATTCCCAATAAACACAACGTTACCGCAATGACAGGATTAACATAACGTTGATAACGTCGTAAATTAGCGATCGCTTTAACTATTTTCTGACCCCAAAAGCGACGTTGAGAACGACTGCTTAAGCGAGTCCCAATAATGAGATGATCCCCTAATTGTAGGGATTTTTTCTGTAAGACTGCTGAAACTAAATCTAACTCACCCTGAGCCGGTAAATAGTAAATTAACATCCGTGAGGGACATTCCCACAACTCCCCTAAATTTAACCCTAACCACGGATGATTTTCGTCGATAACAACATCTTCGATGGGCCAAATTTGCTTAAATAATTGTAGTTGACCGATCGCTTTATTCCCCAAGGCCGCGAATGAGAAGATAGGGGCAGCTAAGGCGGCCACACTCATGGTATGGTGACGGGGAAGGGTTTGATCGAGTCTTTCCCCTAACGTATGGTTAAATAAACGGTTAATAATGCGAATTTTCGGGTTCAGTATACGCGCTTGGGTGAGGGTTCCTAAGTTAACCGCATCGTTATTACTGGCTAAAACGAGGGTATGGGCGTGATGAATGCCAGCTTTGGCTAGGGTTGAAGGGGAACTTAATTCGCCGACAATGACATTATCAGAGGTTTCTCCTAAAATGAGGCGGTCGCTAATTCCCACTACAGCAGCCCCTTGTCGTTTTAATAAACGAAATATTTTATATCCGGTTCGTCCCAACCCACAGACTATGATTTGCGGTTTCATGAAAAGTTTTGAGTGTTTTTTAATCTTTTAGTATTGTTGATATTTTTTCTGATTGTCTGTAGCCTTCTTTACGATTTACTAGATTTCAGACTATTTTAAGGAATTAATGACATCTATAATAATGTTGTATTCTAGAAACAGTTGCTATTACCTGAGCGTCTTGTAAAGTAGAAATAGGTCAGATACCCGTTATACAATGAATTGATGCTAAATCGGTTTTAGCAGACTTATAATGTTCCACTATTAGTTAAACACAAACATAAGCGTGTTGAGGAAGAAAATCTATGATGTTTAACCCATTGAAAGCTAAAAACATAGCAGTTATGCTTACCCTTTTAGGGGTTACCCTAGGGTTAGCCCCTGTCACTGTAGCACAATCCATCGATCAAGTGGATAAAAAGCCTTATCAAAGCAATGAAAAAAATCCCAACGGAGACATGGGGGATTTTATGAACCCCCTAAATTTAATGCACCGTGCTAATTTAGAACGGAGTCGTAGTGGGGGTGAGTTTGCTGAAGATACTAGAAATAACCTCAACGAAGCAGCTAAGTCTTTTAAAGAAGCGCAAAGACAAATGTTAGAAGCGCAAGAAGCTGCTAATCAAAATCAAGAACCATAATTATTTTAGATTAATCAGAAAGCCTCCTTATCATAGGGGGTTTTTTTTATTTTTTACCAAATTTTAGTTAAATCTATAGCACTACAAAAAATAGTGAGGACACTCGTTAACCTTGAAACTGTTGTCTAATCAACGATTGCCACCCCCTTTAACTCCCCTTTTTGTGAAGGGGAGAACCCTTGCCCATTCCCCATTCCCTATTCTCACATCTTGCACCAGGACAAATAAACTCAATAGAAAAACAAAAACAATCAATTCTAAGACAGTTAGAGTCAAAATAAACCCCTATACCCTACACCCCACACCCTTTCACTACTAGCCAATTTTAAACAAGATGCAAGATGCGAGTATTCCCCGTTTTTAGCTGACTAAATAATTATAGCAAGACTTTTAATGTTCTTCTCTCCATTGTTGTGCTTGAGATTGTATTTCTTGTAATTCTTCTGAGTCCATTTTTTTGAGATTAGCTAATACTAAATTCATTCTACCTAAAGATTTTAGTTTGTCTTGATGACGCGCTAAAAAATCCCAATAAAAGAAGTTAAAGGGACAAGCTTTTTCTCCTGTGCGTTTCGTTTTTTGATAAACACAATTTTTACAATAATCACTCATTTTATTAATATAATTAGCCGAGGCTGCATAGGGTTTTGATGCTAATATTCCCCCATCGGCAAACTGTCCCATTCCTATCACATTCGGAACCATCACCCAGTCATACCCATCAATAAATGCACTATGAAACCAATCATTAATAGTTTGAGGAGATACCCCAAAAATTAAAGCAAAATTGCTCAACACCATTAATCTTTGAATATGATGACCATATCCCGTTTCTTCTACCTGTTGTAGAATTTGTTTTAAACAATTCATATCTGTTTGCTCACTATTCCAGTAAAATTCGGGTAAGGTTTCTTGATGATTAAACCAATTTTTATCCCTATAATCATCATCCATTAATTGATAAATTCCATACATATATTCTCGCCATCCTAAAATTTGTCTGATTAAACCTTCTACACTATTTAAAGGATAATCAAACTCATCATAAGCTTTTTCAATTTTTCTAATCACTTCTAATGGTGTTAATAATCCAAGATTAATATAAGGAGAGATTAAACAGTGCCACATAGTATATTCTCCTGTTACCATAGCATCTTGATAAGTACCAAAATTGTTTAAATTATTCTCTAAAAAATGCTCTAATACTTGTAACGCTTGTGAACGAGTAACCCCCCATTTAAAGGGTTCAATTTTGCCGTAGGTTGCTATTTTATAAGATTTGATATCTTTAATCACTTGTTGGGTAATTTCATCAGGTTCAAACCATAAAGGAGTAGGAGGATTTAAGTTTTGTTTGGGAGGTTTACGATTTTGTTTATCAAAATTCCATTTCTCTCCAACCGGTTGATCTCCTTCCATTAAAATATTGAATTTTTTTCGGCCTTCTCGATAAAAATCTTCTAATAATAACCGTTTTCTTGAATCATTCCATTGTTTAAATTCTGCTTGACTCCAGAGAAAATGATTATTAGGAATAAACTTAATTTGACAATCTAACTTAAAGCTTTCAATCAATCTTGAAAATGGGCGATCGCAAGGAGTTACCAATCTTAATTCTGTGATTTTATGCTGATTAATCCAAGCATTTAATGATGGTTCAAAATCTTGTGCTATTTTGTAACTAACTTGCCATCCTTGTGAACTTAATTCTTCAGCAAAATGACGCATTGCTGAGAAAACTAAGACTAATTTTTGTTGATGATAAGGTTTTTCTTGAATATAGTTATGAGACTCAATAAAAATAACAGGGGTTTCTTGTTTATTATTTTTGCAACTGAGTAATGCAGCTTGTTCTGAATGTAATTGATTTCCTAAAATCCAAATACCAATAGTCATAAATAGAAATTAATTGAATGAGTTTAAAACAATATTATTAATCCTAACTGATTATTCAACCCTTTCCAAGTCCCTTATCTTGAACTTTTTATTTCTATCGAAAATCAGAGTTTATAAAAATAATTGATCAATATAAACTTTAAATGCTTCAATTTTTTTTGTTTCTTCATCAGTTAACATAATATTAGGGTGAAAAATAATCTCACCCTCCTCAGAAATATCAGCAATAACTCGATTTCTTAACCTCTCTCCTAACTGTTGTCCGGCTGCTTTCCATAAAGACAGTTGAGGACTTTCTAAAATATCGAGATGTTGCGCTAAAAAATCTTTTTGATAATCATAAGGTATCCAACCTTTGTCAGATTTTAAGGCTTGAGTTAAGGTGTCTGATAAAATCTCAGGACTGGTTTTTTCTCCTTTACTTTTTAACCATAAAACCCAAGAACAAAACGCGATTAAAGTATTTTCTAAATTATGAGGACAATAAACAATGGTTTCTAATAAATCTTGAGAAAAATTAACCCCTAACCGTCTCAGTCCCCATTTATATCGGTCAAAAATTTCAACAACCCCATCATCTACATACTCATAAAATACTGCTTGTCTTAAGTTAATCATTTTGAAATTAATATCCTAACCATCAATCAGATAAAATAAAAAATACTAAACTTGTCCCCTTTCCGCTACAATAGACAACGGCATAAATGTTCAAAATAGATTGCCCTTGCTATCATCAGCAACACGATTGATAACGCTTTAACACTACATTTGGGAAGGTCGCTCCATGATTCACGATATTTTCATGCCTGCATTAAGTTCTACCATGACCGAAGGAAAAATTGTCTCTTGGGTCAAGTCTCCAGGGGATAAAGTATCTAAAGGGGAAACCGTGGTTGTCGTAGAATCAGATAAAGCAGATATGGATGTAGAATCTTTCTATGATGGCTATCTAGCAACTATTTTAGTCGAAGCCGGTCAAGAAGCTCCCGTAGGAGATGCGATCGCTTTAATCGCAGAAACGGAAGAAGAAATTGCCCAAGCCAAAGAAAAAGCCCCTTCTGGCTCCCAGAAATCCCCCGAACCTACCCCACCTCAAAAAGAGGAAACCCCCCCCTCTCAAGCCCCCGCAACCACCGCTACAGCAACAGCAACAGCCCCCGCGTCAACCAATGGCAAAAGTAACCGTATTGTGGCTTCTCCCAGAGCGAAAAAATTAGCCAAACAACTAGGGATCTCTCTCAACACGGTGGAAGGAAGCGGTCCTTATGGCAGAATTGTGGCAGAAGATATTGAAAAGGCCGCAGGAAAAACCCCGACACCCCCTGCTATTCCCACTCAAACCCCTCAACCGTCTCAACCCACTGCAACCTCAACCCCTGCCCCTGCAACCCCAACACCTACCCCTGTTACCGCAGGAGAAACTGTACCCCTCAATACCCTACAAAAAGCAGTGGTACAAAACATGGTGGCTACCCTACAGGTTCCTACCTTCCATGTCGGTTATACTATTACCACCGATGAGTTAGATAAGCTCTATAAGAAACTGAAGGCTAAAGGGGTAACTATGACAGCCTTATTGGCCAAAGCAGTAGCAGTTACCCTCGAAAAACATCCTTTAGTTAACGCAAATTACAGCGAGCAAGGCATTCGTTATCCTCAGTCGATTAATATTGCGATCGCTGTCGCCATGCCGGATGGTGGGTTAATTACTCCCGTCTTACAAAATGCTGACAAAGTTGACATCTATTCTCTATCTCGTACCTGGAAAGATTTAGTTGACAGAGCAAGAGCCAAGCAGTTACAACCAGAAGAATATAATAGTGGTACCTTTACCCTATCCAATTTAGGAATGTTTGGGGTGGATCGCTTTGATGCCATTTTACCCCCCGGACAAGGTTCCATTTTAGCGATCGGTGCATCGAGTCCCCAAGTGGTAGCCACTCCTGATGGGTTATTAGGGGTTAAACGTCAAATGGCGGTTAATATTACCTGTGATCATCGTGTTATTTATGGTTCCCATGCGGCGGCTTTCTTACAAGAGTTTGCTAACTTATTAGAAACGGATGTGCAATCTTTAACCATGTAAGCCATTGTTATAGGGGATATTTAAGAGGATATTGAGACTGAATATCCCCAAAACAATAATAAAGAAGACATTAGCTTATCTTTGCAACCCGTTGAGTTGAGTGAGATTTTTGAGACAAAGGGGCAGCCATTGCCGTGATTTGTTGCATTAACCAAGGTGTTAGTTGTTGACACCATAGGGCTAAATGGCTTTGCCATCCGACGACAATTTCTGAAATATCTTTTTGTAACCCTATGACTAAAGCTTGAGCCACTTTTTTCGGAACAACCGGTTTCATGAAGCGAAACCACTCTAAACCCTGTACCATATCCGTATCCGTTAAAGAAGGCAACAAAGCGATCACTCGAATGTTATAGGGAGCTAATTCGCTTCGCAACGCTTGGGTAAAGCCTAAAAGGGCGAATTTTGTAGCGGAATAGGTAGCCATGGTGGGAGCAGCAATTTTACCCATTAAACTAGAAACATTGATGATGGTTCCTTGTTTTTGAGCGGCCATGCGTCGTGCTACCACTCTTGTTATATGATAAGTCCCCATCAAATTAACGGAAAGTTCGTCTTCGACTTGGGATAATTTAGAATAAAGAAAAGAGCTTTGATGGGCGACTCCTGCACAGTTAACCAAAATATCAATGGGGCCGTAATCTCGCCAAGCTTGAGCAATAGCAGTGGTAACACTAACGGAGTCTCTGATATCTAAGGGCAGAATAACCACTTCTACAGTCGCTTCTGTGGCTTGAATTTCTTCAGCAACCTCTGTTAGATTAACTCGGTTGCGAGCCACTAATAGTAAGCGTTTAATCCCTTGTTGAGCTAATTCAATGGCGATCGCACGACCAATTCCACGAGATGCTCCGGTAACGAGGGCAGTTTTTCCTAATACTTTCACCTTTACTGTCTTCCTTTTACAAGACTTCAAGGAATTTAGGTGCATTGATGAGTGCATCTTTCCTTTGTGTCTACTCTAGCCAAACAAAGTAAAGAAATCGGGTTGATTTTAGAGATTTTGTTAGAGAAATTATGGGAAAAAAGTCCACCTTAAGGCGGACTTTTAGCTCACAATAAGCATAAAAACCTATCGCATTTGTTTTTCTTTCTTACTGGGAGAAACTTGATAAGATTTTTCTAACAACATGAGTTGCTTGGCTTTTTCGTTGAAAGCTTGACTATCTAACAAGTTCAAGATCAAAGCATCGACGGAAAATAAACCGGCACCATTGATTAAAAAGAAGAGAAAACAAGCTGCATAGACAGCAGAGAGTTCGAGATAAGGAATACTAAACCCTGCCACTAAAATATGATGGTACATCGCCACAAGCATGGTTGAGAATAACCCTAATGCAGCCGGACGAGTGAATAAACCAATGGCAACTAACGGCGCACCGATTAATTCAGTAAAAGCAGCCACATAACTAAAGAAAATGGGAAAAGGTAGCCCAATATAAGCCACATAAGCCTCTGCAAAGCTTTCGATATTGCCGAGTTTATCGAGTCCATTATGGATCATCATTAAACCGACAACCACCCGAAAAATTGCCCAAGCGGTTTGGGACGCAATGCTAGGGTTAACATTGGGTTTGAAGACTAAACTAAGTATTGATGTATTCATGATGACAAGAGGTGAAAAAATTGAAAAAATTAAGGAATTTACAAAACTTCATTGAGTTTTGTAGATAAATGTTTAGAAAAAATCCAGTGGCATCATGACCCTAATCCCTTAAACGTCGTTGTTTAGGGGACTAAAGCAATAAGGCTCTAGACAATGCTGATGAGTATAGCATTAACATTTCTTAATATCTTAACAAGTTTCTTAAATATTTCAACGTCAGTTGTCAGGTAACAGTGATCAGTCGTCACTTATCCGTAGGTGGTAGGGGCTTAATATTATTAAGCCCCTACAGATATTATTAACTCTCTACAAGAATCAAGAGGTTGGGTTACTTTTTAAATTGTTCTAAGCTATTATTTTTAAGCCATTTACCGAGTTGATATATGTTATAACTACGATCAAAAGATGTTGGAGGTTTAGAAGAATATGTTTGTGCTATTTTGTGATAATGATAATTAATAAAATCCTCAAACATTTTTAAAGGTAATAAAACAGCTTCAGTAATCAGTCCATCTTCAAATTCAAGTTCTTCAAATTTAAACCGATAACCTACCCACCAAATGGTAGGTAATTCGTTATTAACCCATCTTTGAAGGTTATTTATTATATTGTTATGAATAGGATCTGGATTCTTTCTCTCATTAATCATATACCAAAATAAATTATGACGAACATAATATTTATTATTTTCATCTTTACAAATTTCTACTTCAACCTCTTCTATATGTACTAACCAGCGTGTCATCTTTTTAGGTAGAGAGGGTGTCATTAATTCTTGAGATTGGTTTTGTGATTCTTGTTGGTGGTTGGTGTTCATGGTGTTTTCTAATAAAGGTAATTTATCTTTTAATTTTTCTTCTATGACTAAATTAGATAAAGTCAGAATTTTTAGGTCTTTTATCATCAAAACATCAACGTCTAAAATAGATCCGTTTTGAAGATAATAACTTCGCTTATCACTGTGTTTTTCTAAATAATTGATAACTTCTAACCCACTATAAAATTCAAACTGATATCCAGACATTGTATAAATAGGGGTATCTATCCAAACAATGATACGATTAGAATGTCGATACAGTCCAGACCAAGCATTTCTAACTAAACCCCCATGTTTCTTAGTTGCAGAATTTTGTAATATGTCATAATCATTAGGATTAATAAGACACAAAATATGAGTGATATTATCTTGATCTTGATACTGACCTAATATCAGGGATCTAATGGTTGGATAGAGACTATTGGGTTTATTTAATACTTTGAGAATACGTTTAATTTCTTCTTCAAGGGTAGGAACTTTAGGAAGATATTGTTTAACTTTGCTGTTATTGAGTTCGGGTTTCAGGGTGTTAATATAGTAACGTTCTTTTTCGTCTAGCTGTTCAATAGGAAAGGGATAATGATAAATGGTGTAATGATATTTTTTATTGGATCGTTTCAGTTGAGAATATCGATGATGACTGTTACCTTGCCATCTTGATTGTATATCCTTAGCTTGTCCGACATACCAAACATGATCATCTTTATCTGCAACGATATAGATACCTGAATAGGAGGGAAGACAATCTTTTAACTTGAAGGATGTATGCTGCCAATCTTTCCATTCCATAGAACTGAATCAATGTAACTTGTCTCGTACTTTTTAGTAGTATTCCCTAATATGTTAGATAACTATCAAACCTAAATAAGATATAAATCACTAAAATGACATGATTTGGATCAAGTATGGGTATCCTATTGATAATCCAGTATTGTGAACTCAGGGACAACAAAACTTGTAAACTGAGATACAGCCGCTTTTTATTTTTTTATTAATTAAAAGAAATTAATCAGAGTAAACCTTATCTTATCAGGTTGATATTGTTATGCTTTTTTTCAAAATCTTAGCTTCTATTTATTTGTTAAAAGTACCCATTAGTAGCCAAAAAACAAAAAAGTCTGATCAAGGATTTACTTTATTAGAATTATTGATTTCAGGGATAATGGTTGGCATTTTCTCTGCGATTGCCACACCTGCTTATATCGCCACCATTGACAAATTTCATTATGGAGAAGCTAAACTTCATATGGGTTGTATCAAACGAGAATTAGAAGCATTTAGATTTGAAAAGGGATATTTTCCAGAAGATGTACATCCTGACAGAGTGCCAGTAGGAATTGAATGTTTTATTAGAAGGAATACAACCCTAACCCCTTATAATTCCAGGTATGATTATGAAAATTGGCCTTCTAGTGGGGGTTGTGTGGTCAAAATTAGCTTTTTTGGCAAAGATAATATAAGACAGTCTCCTGTTAATGGTAGTCTGCATCATCAACCCGGGTTTTATGAGGATAGAGAGAGAGATAGAAATAGTGATGATTTAACTTTGAGTTTAGGTTGGCAACCCTCCGAAGTGTGCAACCGGTAAGATAAATCATCGAAGCAATCTCGTTAAAATTAAAAATTAAGGTAATAATATAAGTAAAA
>NZ_PRLH01000198.1 GCF_003013815.1 Cyanothece sp. BG0011
TTTGGTTAAGTGAGGATAGTGTTGATATTGATAACCCGAAAGTTTTAAGAGCCTCTGCTGGTGCGTGGTTTCAAGTTCCTATCTTCGTAACTTCGGACTTAACAACGGTTATCAAACAATATAAAAAGAATGGCGTTAATATCGTTGCTACCTTACCCAACGCCACTGAAACCTATTGGCATTTACCGTTTACAAAACCAACCCTAATTTTATTAGGAAACGAAGGCTCAGGATTATCTAACTCCTTAGTTTCTCTCGCAGATAATCTCGTTTCTATTCCTTTAGGTGAGGGAGTGGAGTCTTTAAACGTTGCCATTGCTACGGCCTTAATGTTATATGAAGCCAAACGACAACGACTATTTAACTAATAGAAAAGTCCACGGAAGTCATGGTGTTAATAAAATTGCGCTCAAAATAAACTCACCGTAATCAGCTAAATCGTCAAGACCTAAACAAGTTAAAGAAATCTCGAATAATAACCAAAAGAAAAGCCTTGTTACTAATTTTTTGCAAGTAAGATTAAACATTTTTCAATCATAGATACTGAGACAATGGTTTCTTATATTTCCATTGTGATTATTTTCTCTGGCGGTTTCCTCTGTAGCATTAGGTAAAATTAACTTGTCTTTCTATCAAGGGTACGTAAATGCACCTACTCCCTTGATTCTTTCATTGTTAACTGATTAATTATCTTTCTCAATATTCCCTTTAAAAAAGGATTCTAAGGGATGCAAGCGAAATCCTGGAGCTTGATAATCTTTGGGTAGATAATTTTCAGGAATTGTATTTTGATTTCCGTCTCTAACCGCAGCATAATGGGGAGACATAATTTCAATACCAACCTCTGCACATTTGTCTTGTATTTTTTGATGTAATTTAGTATAAGTATTGCCGATTTCAATGGATGTGGTTTTGTTAGTACAAACCCTCAGTTGATAACTAATATAAAAATCATCTAAACTGGTTTTGCCACACATAGGGAGCCGGATCGTTTAAAATATCGGTAGTTTCTAAAGCACAACTGGTTAAAGTTTCATGGACTAAACGCCAAGGAACATCATAACCTAAAGTAATGGTTGTATGAAGAATTAAAGGTTGTTCAAGATCCCTGGTTGTTGCCGTATAGTTGATAATTTTGCTGACGATTAAAATGGAGTTGGGAATGGTAATAATTTCATTATTTTGGTTACGAATTCGTGTCGAAAGAATGGTTTTTTCTAGTACAATCCCTTGATATTCTTCAATTTTGATGCGATCGCCTATTTGAAACGCACGGGTATAAATTACCACAAATCCCCCGATTAAATTAGCAATGGTACTCGCTCCCCCAAAGGTAACTAACGCACCGGCTAAAATAGAAATTCCTTGAAAGGCAGGGGAATCAAATCCCGGTAAATAAGGAAAAATAATGGCTGCTGCTAACCCAATAATTAAGATTACAGTTAATTTATAACTGGGTTCTGCCCAGTCGGGATAAAATCCAGTAATGGTCACTCTTTCTTCTTCTATTGCTTTAAAAAATGGATGGCAAAAACGGATTAAATAATTAGTTATAATTAGGGTAATAATAATCAAAAATAAGTTAGGTAAATAATCAATAAATTCAGCCCCAACTTTTCCTAATACTCCAAAAAATGAATTGAAAACACTTTTACCTAATCGTTCAGTTTGAGGAAATAAACTTAATACTAAAGGAATATAAAAGTAGAGAAGAATAAAGATAATAATCCAGCGAACTATTTTTAAAGTTAATATAGCAAGTTGTTTTTGTCGATAAATAGAAAGCAGTGTCCAATTTTGAATTCTTAAGGTTCTAAATACAACACTTCTACCCTCAAGAATTCGACGAGATACCACTGGGACAAACCAATTCAAAAATCGAAAAATAACAATAACTAAAATAGTAGAAAACAAACTTAATAAACCTCTAATACCGAGATAGGATAGGTTTCTTTTTTCACGATATTCAATAATTGCATTTTTGATGATTTCGGAATAATCCTGTGCGAGTTCCTCTAAAGGTTTATTGTTAGCTTTAGCATCACTTTCCCCTAAATAAAGTAAGAGATTATTGTCCACATAAATAATATATAGGTCATCAATCGTCTTAACCACTAAATTATTCATATTAATTGAGCGATCTTTTGCTACTTCTTTGATGCGTTTCATGGCAACTTCTGCCCTTTCTTGGTTAGGAATTCCTTCAATATTTGTCTTAAATTCAAATAAAATTTCACCATCTAATTTAACAGGAGAAGGGGGATCATTATCTAATGATTTATCAAGGGAAGATTCTTCTTGTTGCTTTAATTCTTGGGCTAAAATATAGTCTAAAAATATATGATCATCACTACTTATTTCTAAAGAGATAATCCCTTTTGTTTGGGCTATACTCGGACTAGAAAAATGAAAAATAACTAAACTGAATGATGTTAACAGTATGATGGTTAAAATAGATATTATTTTGCGAAGGTTAGTGATCATGGAATTGTGTCCTTAGACTCAAATAAATAATATACTAAAGTTCAAAACTATAACTAACAATTAAAATTAATAGTAATTTAAGATTATGGATAATCTTAATCACTTTTGATCTAATATTAAGCTTAAAATAAATGCTAATGGTTATAGCTTATCGATAAATCATTAAGTTTTAATAAAAATTAAACCAACTATCTCAAAACTTTTCGTTAAAATACAAAATAATAATAGACTAAAAATTGAGTATGAATGGTTCTACTGCAACTTTGTTAATTTCTTGCCCTGATCAACAAGGATTAGTAGCAAAATTTGCTAATTTTATCTATGATAATGGGGGCAATATTATCCATGCTGATCAACATACCGACTTTGAAGCCGGTTTATTTTTAACCCGAATAGAATGGCAATTAGAAGGGTTTAAGTTATCCCGTGATATCATTCCATCTTCCTTTGCTTCTGTGGCGAAACCTTTACAAGCAGTGTGGGATATTCATTTTTCTGATACGGTTCCCCGTTTAGCTTTATTTGTGACGAAACAAGACCACTGTTTACTTGATTTATTATGGCGGTGGCAAGCAAAAGAAATGAGGGCAGATATCCCTTTAATTATTAGTAATCATGAAAACTTAAAAGCGATCGCAGAACAATTCAACATCGATTTTTATTATATTCCTATCACCAAAGATAAAAAAAATCAACAAGAAGCCAGACAACTAGAAATTTTAAGACAACATCGCATTGATCTGGTTATTTTAGCGAAATATATGCAAATTTTAACCCCTGAATTTATCAATCATTTTCCCCATATTATTAATATCCATCATTCTTTTTTACCCGCTTTTGCTGGAGCAAAACCTTATCATCGCGCCTATGAAAGAGGAGTTAAAATTATCGGTGCTACTGCTCACTACGTTACGGCCGATTTAGATGAAGGTCCAATTATTGAACAAGATGTTGTTAGAGTTTCCCACCGAGATACCATTCCTGACTTAATTCGTAAAGGCAAAGATTTAGAAAGAGTTGTCTTAGCGAGAGCCGTTCGATTACACTTACAACATCGGGTTTTAGTTTACGGAAATCGTACCGTTGTCTTTGCTTAATTGCTATCCTAAATTACCTTAATCCTTGAATCTTGAATCGTTAAGTTTCACTAAATTTTTTATTCTTATTGATATCTATTATAAAATAGTATTAAAGATTAGAACTAAAGAATTATCTAGATTTTTCATGACACAACAACTAGCATTTATTGGACTCGGTTTAATGGGCGGATTTATGGCAGCCAATTTAGCCAAAAAACGGTTAACCGTCAAAGCTTGGAACCGTAGCCCTAACCGTCCTGGCATCACCATAGCACATAACGCCGGTGCCATCCTTGCCCCTTCCATTGAAGCTGCTGTCAAAGAAGCCGATATTATCTTTACCTGTGTAGGAGATGTCCCCGACGTTAATGATGTCATCTTTGGAGAAACGGGTATTATTAATCATGCCAAATCTGGAGCATTAATTGTTGATTTGAGTACCATTGGAACCCAAGCTGCCCGTGATATTGGCACTCGATTAAAAGCGCAACAATTTCGTTTTTTAGATGCTCCGATTTCTGGGGGAGATCTTGGGGCAAAACAAGGAACTTTAACCATTATGGTAGGGGGAGAAAAAAGAGATTTTGAGGAATGTTTACCCTATTTTGAAGCCATGGGAAAAACCATTATTTATTGTGGTCCGAGTGGCAGTGGACAAGCGGTCAAAATGTGTAATCAAGCCTTATGTGCCGTCCATATGATAGCTTTATGTGAAGCCATAAAAATGGCAGAACAACAAAATATTGATCCTAATTTAATGATAGAAGTTTGCCAGACAGGTGCAGCCGGTTCTTGGGCTTTAGCTAACTTAGGTCCAAAAATCGTAGACTCAGATTTAGAACCTGGTTTTGCCATTAAACATTTGTTAAAAGATTTACGATTAGTTCAAGAAATCATGGCAGAATCGGAGGGTAAATTGCCTGGAGTTAGTTTAGCAGAAAGCTTTCTAAAAGTAGTAGCCAATATGGATGAGGGAGCAGCAAAAGAACAAGGAACTCAAGCAATGATTCGTTATTATAATCAAGAAAATAATGCCTAAAAAATTAATTTTTCAAGGAACAACAACCTATTTAAGTGATCATTGGTATGCTAAGCTTATTTTTCCTTTAGTCGAGGTAAAAAAGCTACTGCAAACGATGTATGAATTTTTACTTCATCTCATTTGGTCTGAGTTGATTGATGGCAAAAAGCTTGAGAATGAACTAGATAGTTTAGTCGCTTTTTGTCTTTTTTGTATTTTGTCTCTTTTAGGTTACTATTTTAGAAATTATATTCAACTTATTATCATCATTTGTTTGATCATTTGGTATCTAGACTGTTGGTTTGCAAAACATCAATATTTTCAGAAAAATCATAAAATTGATATTTATATCTATGAAATAGATAATAGTAAAGTTATTTGCTGTTTATCCTTGCCTAAAACTGAAAATCAATCGGTTTTTGCTAGTTTTTCCCTCGGAGAAGTTAATCATATTTCCATGGTGAAACTACCTTTACTAGGAGGTGCGTTTCAAGAAGTTTTAGATGAGGTTTGGCAAGTCGAAATTTATTTATATAATGGTAAACATTTTGTTGTTGATGAAAATCTTCTCACTCATCAATCATTGTTAACGGCTCAAAAATTAGCTAACTATTTCAAATCTGAGATTATTTTTAGTCATAGTCAAGGCAAATATTCTTATGTGGAACAGGAATTAGATCACAGATTTATCTCCCATCTTATTAATGGGAATTCGGGAGGGGTTAAATATCAAAAAAATGCAAGAAAGTTGCATATTTATACCCAATGGCAATGGTCAAATACTTGGTATTTTCTCAAAATGCTTTTTCAAAAAGCAGGATTTTTATTATTTATTATTATCATGAGCGGTTTTATGATCAAGTTTGGAGGGTTATTAGATAATCTTATTTCAGTGATTAGAGGAAAAGATGATATTATTTATCTATCTTCACCCCTTCAATGGTTAATCCCTCATTGGCATTGGCGTAACATTTTAGAATTAGGTTTAGTTTTAGGTATTTTTATTTATCAAGGATGGCTGTTAAGCCGTATCAAACATATTTATCTAACCCGATATTATCTTAAATTTTTTATTGATAATAAAATGATTGATAAAATTAAAACTTCAGACATAGAAGCCTCATTTATTATTAATAATTCTCCTCCAGAAATTTTAGTAATTGGACAAAATAAAGTGCTGACTATTAGCAACTTTCAACAAGAAAAATTAGCGCAACTCTTTTGGGTTTACCTCGATGAAGCCATTAATAGTTTTCAAAATCAACAGCCAAACCAACTCAGTCATGAATCTTTAGAGGAAAAGGAATAATCAGAGTCTTTAAGTAGTCAGTAAAATTATCTTACCAAAAACAAGTTAATCATGTTATTGTAAATAATTTAAAGGTTATCTAGGAGCGGTTATCTAAACTATGAATATAGTAGATCGTGTTCGTTTAGGGTTAGCTGTCGGTGTGGCAAAAACTATTACTGCTACTGTTCGTTTTTTGGGTTTAGGGGCTGCTAGTGTCTTACCTGGGGCTATTTCCCGTCGGTTTCATCCTAGACTACTCTCTCTACTCTGTGAACAAGTGAAACAGGGGGTCATATTAGTAGTAGGAACCAATGGTAAAACCACCACATCTTTACTATTAAGGACTATTTTAGAAGACCAAAATTATCAAGTTGCCCACAATGAAACTGGCGCTAATTTAATTAATGGTTTAGTCACTACATTATTAGGGAATACCAATTTAATTGGTACATTAACCGCAGACTATGCCATCTTAGAAGTGGATGAAAATATTGTGCCGCTTGTCTTAAAAGATTGTCAACCAAAAGTGATTTTAGCACTTAATTTATTTCGAGATCAACTAGATCGTTACGGTGAAGTTGATGCCATTAGTCAACGGTGGCAAAAAGCGATCGCTCCCCTTTCTCCTGATACGATTATTGTCTTAAATGCTGATGATCCCACCCTTTCTTATTTAGGACAACAATTAACTCAAACGGTTCGCTATTTTGGACTTTCTGAACCCCATTTATATCTAGAAGAAATTCCCCATGCTGTAGACTCGATCTACTGTCCTAGTTGTGGTTATCCTTTGACTTATGAAGGGGTTTATTTATCCCACTTAGGAGATTATTCTTGTGATAAATGTGGCTTTGAAAAGAGTCAATTAGACTTAAATAGTCAAGACTGGCCTCAAATTTTGATCGGCGTTTATAATAAATATAATACCTTAGCTGCTGGATTAGTTGCCCAAGAATTAAACATTGAAAAAACAGCCATTTTCCAAACGGTCAAAAATTTTAAAGCCGCCTTTGGTAGAGCAGAAGAATTAACCGTAAAAGGCAAGCACGTCCGCATTTTATTGTCTAAAAATCCTGTGGGTATGAATGAAACCATTAGAGCAGTCAATGATATTAAAAAAATGGGTAAATCCTCGACAACTTTATTGGTTTTAAATGATAGAATTCCCGATGGAACTGATGTTTCTTGGATCTGGGATGTGGACACCGAACCCTTAGTACAATTAGGGGGTAATTTAGTGGTGAGTGGCGATCGCACCTATGACATGGCCTTGCGTCTTAAATATAGTCAAGAAACCCTACCAAAAGAGAATAATGATCTTCAATTAATCGTTAAAGAAAATTTAAAAGAAGCGGTACAAACGGCTTTGAACCTGACAACACCAGAGGAAACCTTACACATTGTGCCAACCTATTCTGCTATGTTAGAGGTGAGAGGTATCCTCACTGGTCGTCAAATCTTATAAGGAAAATAACTCAATGATAATGTCTTCTTTAACGACTGGGGAAAAATAACAATAAGGTGGGGAAAAATTAGATCCCTTGTGGAGAAACCGAAGAGGGAATGAACAAAGGAGACAAAATTTTGTAACCTCCATAGCAGACAAAATTAGATAACTGTGCTACCATCGGGGTTAAATTCACAGAAATTCCTGAAAAATAAGTTATGGGCAAGGTTCTGGTGTTAAATGCGTCCTATGAACCGCTCAATATAACCAGTTGGCGAAGGGCTGTGGTTCTATTAATCAAAGGCAAAGCCGAACAACTGGAAAACAACGAGCGATTGATTTATACTGATTTTCCTCTTCCGTCGGTTATTCGATTACGCCATTATGTGCACGTCCCTTACAAAGAAATCCCCTTAACACGCCGTAACATCTTAGAACGGGATCGCCACACTTGTCAATATTGTCGCTACAAAGGAGAGCAACTGACCCTTGATCACGTCATTCCGCGATCGCGGGGTGGCGGAGACAGTTGGGAAAACCTAGTGACGGCCTGTGTTCGTTGCAACGTCAAAAAAGGCAACCGCACCCCCAAAGAAGCACAAATGAACCTGCGATACCCACCCCGTCGTCCTTATAGTAGTTTACAGTTTGAGCTAGTCAAACATACCAGAGGTAATCTTAATCAAGAATGGCGTAAGTATATTATTGGTATTTAAGCCGGTTGACCCTCTACTTCAGCTACTTGGAAGCCCATCTCGCATTCATAGACTTTAGCTTGTCGTGTATCCACTTGATCGAGTGAATGGCCGCAGCTAAGCTGTCCATGATGCCACCGAGGCGTGCCTTTTTGATTCGCTAATAAACAGCCAGGACAGACTTGATTAACAGATAAAATATTATCACGGGTTAAAATTACTAACATATTAAACCTATGTTCCTTGCTGATCTACCTCAACTTTATTTTAAGCTGTATATCCTGAATTTTAGTTGAACTTCCTCCTTTCGACATCTATTGTAATGAACTAGCACAGAAATTCACCCAACACAGAGTAAAAAATAAAATTCCGACGGACAACCCTGAGAAATATTTCCTCGAATTCAAGATACAATTCAGGAAAAAGTTAAAGAATTAATTAAGAAATTAGACCAGTCAGGGATGACCCCTCACATCATGCTACCCCTGGGATGAAGATATGGCCAATGATCTAGCCTTTTACCACAGACAACCTGAAATCACCAGAAGAAATTTATGGTCTAGTTTGCTTTTTGCAAAAAATTTTACTAATATAGAATTAAGTTAAGAAAAGTAACGTTTTCTTAGATTTCGTCTACAGGTCTGCTTCATAATAAGAAGTTTGCATAGGCTAGGCGATTTTTAAGAACAAAAAACTCTGTCCTTATATTGATTTGGAGATAAGTCCATGACTATTGCAGTCGGACGCGCACCAGAAAGAGGATGGTTCGATGTCCTCGATGACTGGTTAAAACGCGATCGCTTTGTATTCGTCGGTTGGTCTGGTTTATTACTCTTCCCCTGTGCTTATCTAGCATTAGGGGGCTGGTTAACCGGAACCACCTTCGTCACTTCTTGGTATACCCACGGCTTAGCCAGTTCCTACCTTGAAGGATGTAACTTTTTAACCGTAGCGGTTTCTTCCCCCGCTAACGCCTTCGGACACTCCATACTGTTCCTCTGGGGACCAGAAGCACAAGGAGACTTCACCCGTTGGTGTCAAATCGGTGGTTTATGGACATTTGTTGCCCTACACGGTGCATTTGGACTGATTGGCTTTATGTTACGTCAGTTTGAAATCGCCCGTCTAGTGGGTATCCGTCCTTACAACGCCATCGCCTTCTCTGCGCCTATTGCGGTGTTCGTCAGTGTGTTCTTGATGTACCCTCTAGGACAGTCTAGCTGGTTCTTCGGTCCTAGCTTTGGAGTGGCTGGAATCTTCCGTTTCATTCTCTTCTTACAAGGCTTCCACAACTGGACCCTCAACCCCTTCCACATGATGGGAGTAGCCGGTGTTCTCGGTGGTGCTTTACTCTGTGCCATTCACGGTGCAACAGTAGAAAACACCTTGTTTGAAGATGGTGAGCAAGCGAACACCTTCCGCGCTTTTGAACCCACCCAAGCAGAAGAAACCTATTCAATGGTGACTGCCAACCGTTTCTGGTCACAGATTTTCGGTATTGCTTTCTCCAACAAACGTTGGTTACACTTCTTCATGTTATTCGTACCCGTAACCGGGTTATGGATGAGTGCAATTGGTATTGTAGGTTTAGCCTTAAACTTACGAGCTTATGACTTCGTGTCTCAAGAATTACGGGCTGCAGAAGACCCAGAATTTGAGACATTCTATACCAAAAACATTTTATTAAACGAAGGTCTCAGAGCTTGGATGGCTCCCCAAGACCAACCCCACCAAAACTTTGTATTCCCTGAAGAAGTATTACCTCGTGGTAACGCTCTCTAAGGAATATGAAGCTTGTTTAATAACGATATAATGTTAAGCCCCCTTTGTGGGGCTTCTTTTTAACCTTAGTTACTCACACCACAGCTTAAACCTATGTTTTTCAAGTTTGATGATTTAGGGGAAAAAACCATTAATAAAATTGCTGAAGTTGCTTTATCCACTAAGCTACAAAAAAGAGATAGGCTGGAGGTTAAAGTTAAAACTGATCCCAATTTACTCGCCCAAGGCACGTTAGAATCCTTGGTAATAGATTGTCAAGGGTTAATGGTAGAAAATGCCTTGAGAATGGAAAGTATTAATATTACTTTAAATACCATTGCAGTGAGTCCTTTTAAAGCATTAACTGGTAATATTCAGTTAACTCAACCCAGTCGGGGAAAAGCTTGTGTTTTATTGACAGAAAATGATATTACTAGAGTATTAGAGCGTGCAATTTTAAGAAAGCGACAGAGTGAGATTCTCATTGATGAGAAAAGTATTAAGGTTAGATTACAAAAGGTAAAGTGTCACTTATTAGAAACAGGTAAAATTCAAATTGAAGGAACCGTTAAACTAGAAGGTACAGAAGATATTAAAAAGGTTAGTTTAGAAATTCTACCGAAAATTTGTCAAGAAAGAAAGGGCGTTATCATTGATAATATTGAATATTTAGAAGAGCCTAATTTATCCTCAATTTTACTCAATCCCATTTTAGAAGAAGCTAAAAGTATCTTAAATTTAAAAAATTTTAAAGTGGATGGATTTTCTTTAAAAGTTGAAGAACTTAAGATTAGAAAAGGTGCTTTACAATTACAAGCTGAAGCAGGAATGACCCATTTTCCCACTGCTTAAGTTATGAAAGTTTTCATTAGCAAAAAGAGCTTAATTATTCTCTCAATCTTGTTCGTTGTTCCCCTTGGTTTATATTCTAAATATTATCAAGGAATTGGCAATACATGGGTAAATGATTATGGTGCAGCCATTTGGTATGAAGTGTTTTGGTGTTTGTTTGCCTTTTATTTTTTTTCTGTAAAAAAAGCCGTTAAATTGATTCCAATTTATGTTTTTATTATTACTTGTGGATTAGAAATTTTGCAATTATGGAACCCTCCTATTTTAGCTGTCATACGTTCTCATATTTTAGGTAAATTATTATTAGGAACAACTTTTTCTTGGTGGGATTTTCCTCATTATATTATTGGTTGTTTATTCGGTTGGCTCTGGTTACTATCTATAAATAAATTGACTCATAAATATTCATAACATACATAAAAGAAGCTTTACTCACTATCATTGTCATTGATATTTTTTGTAGTTTAGTTCGTTTTTTATCTGGGTGCAAGACATCAGCCTAGGGATTAACATCATAAACTTTTGTGTCAATATCTTGACACAACCTAGTAAATAAAATAAACAATTTCTCTTATTTTCTTTTAGTCATGACTTAATCATAAATCCTTAAAACTATCTAAACATTACCTACATTTCAGAAAAGCGGTGTTAGTATCAAATCCAATTATTTAGTAGGAGTTGTATAGTTAGGATTAAATTTCATGAACCATTTATCATCTGAGCAAAATAAAACAATGGAAGCCATTTTTAACGATTATCAAGCAGAAATTTCCTTATGTCTAACAGAAATTAAAAAGGTGATTACTTTATTAGATGCACCGATTATGGTTTCTGGAAATCAAGAACAATTATCAGAAAAACTTGCTTTAGCCAATCAAATGATTACCCAAACCACTGAAAGACTTGAAAAGCTAGAACAACATAGTCAATTATTGAAAAAAGAACCCCATCTGACTGAGTTAGAAAACTATGGCGAAATCCGAGAATTATTAGCTTATCAATTGGAAAAAATCAAGCAAAAAACTCAAAAATGGCAATATAGTGCTTAAGGGTAATAGTAGAGGCATTTGCCTCTACATAAAAATTCTAATGGCTGCCCATTTTATCCAAAGCATCGCTATTATCATGGATTGTCAAGCGTTCTAAAAGGGTTGTGCTGGCTTCATTTAAGCCAATTAATTCTACTTGAACCCCTCGTTTCCGATAACGTAATACCACTTTATCTACAGCATCAATAGCAGAATGATCCCATAAATGAGCATGGCTTAGATCCACAACTACTTTTTCTAATTGTTCCCGAAAATCAAAAGCACTCAAAAAGCTATCGACAGAAACAAAAAACACCTGGCCATTGACCCCATAAATCCTTTCTTTTCCCTCTTCTTTCAAATAAGAATCCACATAAATTAGATTGGCAATTTTCCGACTAAAGAAAATAGCACTCATGGCTACCCCAATTAATACCCCAATGGCTAAATTACGGGTTAACACTGTAATGAAGACAGTAGTGATCATCACAGCAGTTTCATTCTTAGGGACTTTGCGAATATGTATAATAGAAGCCCAGTTAAAGGTACTAATAGAAACCATAATCATCACTGCCACTAAAGCAGCCATGGGAATTTGTGCGACCCATTCTCCAAAGACAATAATAAAAATAAATAGAAAAATACCGGCACTGAGGGTAGACAGGCGGGCCTGTCCCCCAGAACGAATATTAATCACCGATTGACCAATCATGGCAGATCCAGCCATACCACCTAAAAAGCCAGTGATAATATTAGCTATTCCGTGGGCGAAGGCTTCTTGATTTTTATTACTAGAGGTGTCAGTTAAATCATCAATCACATTAGCCGTTAAACAGGATTGGAGTACCCCGACCAAAGAGAGGGCTAAGGCATAAGGGAGGATGATTTGTAAGGTTTCAAAATTAAAAGGAACCTGGGGAATGGCAAAAATCGGTAAACTGCTGGGTAACGCCCCTTGATCTCCCACCGTACGGATATTCCATTTTCCGATCCAAGAGGCGGCAGTAATGATAACAATCGCTACTAAAGGAGAGGGAACGGCGGTCGTTAGGCGTGGTAGACCATAAATAATCCCTAAGCCCACAGCAACTAAGGCATAAACCAGGAAAGAAGCCCCTTCAAACTGGGGGAGTTGTGCCTGGAAAATCAGGATAGCCAACGCATTGACAAATCCGATCATGACGGAACGAGGCACAAACCGCATCTGGTTAGGGAGTTTGATCCAACTCCAGAGAAGTTGTAAAATGCCTGCAAGAATGGTGGCAGCGAAGAGGTATTGTAACCCATTTTCGGGATGACCTTTGACTAAAGTGGTCATCAATAAGGCCATCCCTCCTGTCGCTGCCGAAATCATGCCCGGACGACCCCCCATAAAGGCAGTGATAACTGCCACAGAAAAGGAGGCATATAAGCCCACTTTGGGGTCAACTCCAGCAATAATGGAGAAAGAGATTGCCTCAGGAATCAGGGCTAAAGCAACAAGTGTCCCTGCTAACAAATCATTTTTGACGTTAGAAAACCAAACTTTTTTGGTAAATATTTCACTCATATTCTGGGAAGATTGGAGGAGAAAATAAGCTTACTCTATCCATTTTTAGAGAAAATAACACAAATCGCCGTGATTGATGTTACCATTTCAGTTTCTTAAAAGGGTTTTAAATTCCAATGCTAAAACCCCTAAAATCAAGAGAAATGGCCAGAGGAAAAAACCATTTCTCTCGGCTTTTGTTGACTAATGTTTGTCCTATGGGGGTCTGTGGAAAACATTAAAATTCTCTAAAATTGGAATATTTGGCAATTTTATTAAAAAATTAAGGTTTTTAGTGATTTTTATGCTTCTTCTCCTCAGTATTTACCCCCCTCATCTCATCTAATGGGGCTAAGGTAAAGCTGAGGGGCCAGGATTTCGGAATTAGAAGTCAAAAGGATTCACATCAAGGTTAATTAAGGTATTTAAAAGCAAATTATTCTAATATGTTCTTTTAATTTTTGATTTTATCGTTTTTTCTCTTTTTTACTTTTTAGATTGATCCTCTTACTTTTAAGCAAAATCAGCTAATTTTTGAGATTAAACCGAGAAACCTGTGGAAAACCTTTAAATTTTTTCCACACTTTTTCCACAGACAGAAAGGTAAACAGAAGAAAAATTTAAGTAACAAAGGGTCAATTTTAAGTCAAAATACAGTTGATCTATGTTTATCAGCGTTTCAACCTTCTATGAAATTTGTTTGTAGTCAAAGTGATCTTAATAGTAATTTATCTTTAGTCAGTCGGGCTGTCCCTTCTCGCCCTACCCATCCTATCTTAGCCAATGTGTTGATGGTGGCCGATAGTCAAAAAAACCGCGTGAGCTTAACTGCATTCGACCTTAGTTTAGGTATAGAAACCAGTTTTAGTGCTGATGTCAGCGAAGATGGTCAAATTACTTTACCGGCTAAACTGCTTAATGATATCGTATCACGACTGCCGGAAGGGGAAATTACCCTGATGAGGGAAGAAGCAGAAGACAATGACAGTCACATTGTCGCTTTAAAATGTGCATCGGGACAGTTTCAGGTGAGGGCCATGGATGCAGAAGAGTTTCCCCCGTTACCCACCGTAGAAGAAGGGGAATCTCTACAATTACCCATTGTTATGTTAACCGAGGGCTTAAAAGGGGCTTTATTTGCAGCCAGTAGCGACGAAACCAAACAAATATTGACAGGGGTTCATTTAACTGGGACTCCTGATAGTTTAGAATTTGCGGCCACGGATGGCCATCGTTTATCCGTGGTAGAAACCACGTTACCCCCCCAAACCGATGAGGATAACGAAGATGACGTAAGCAGTGAAATGCCTAATTTAGAAGGGTTTGCCGTAACCATTCCGGCGCGGGCCTTACGGGAGTTAGAACGGATGATCGGTAACCGCAACGAATCCGATGCGATCGCCTTACAAGTGGATGAGGCTCAAGTCGTCTTTCAATTGGGCCATCAACGGTTAACGGTTCGTAAATTAGACGGAGCTTATCCCAATTATCAAATGTTAATCCCTAAAGAGTTTACTCGCACCATTAGTTTAGAAAGAAAACGCTTATTAAGTAGTTTAGAAAGGGTCGCAGTTTTAGCGGATCAAAAAAACAATTTAGTGAAATGTACGTTTAACCATGAAGAGGGACAAGTTTCCTTATCCGTTGAAACTCAAGACTTAGGCAGTGCTAAAGAATCCATGCCGGCGGAAGTCACAGGAGAAAGTGGCGAAATTGCTTTTAATGTTAAGTATTTAATGGATGGTTTAAAAGCACTACCAACTAAAGACATTAAAATGCAGTTAAATGAAGGAAATCAACCAGTTATTTTTAATCCTTTGGGGGGTTTACAAATGACTTATTTAGTCATGCCGGTGCAAATTGTTAAATAGTTTAATGACCCCAACCTCTCAAGTTGGGGCCATAATTTAACACCCTAAACACCACTCAATTAATTCTTGAACTCCTTGCCCTCTGGGGGCTTTCGTTTCCCAATCAGCGATCGCTTTTAAATCTGGTAAGGCATTTTCTACGGCTACCCCTAAACCACAATAAAGCAAAAGATCACGGTCATTTTCAGCATCTCCTATCCCTGCGACTTGCTCAGGAGAAAGTTGTAATTGAGTCAACCCAACTTCAAGACCGGTCTTTTTATTAACCCCTTTTGGCAGTATCATTATTGCTCGCTTATTTAAAATAATTTCAGCCTCTAAGCCCATTTTTGTGATGGTTTGCTCGACAACATCAAAATGAGGTTGCCAAGTAGCGACTAATACTTGACCTTGACTGATAGGACTCACATTTTGAGCTATCAAAGATGACACAAATTCATCAGGTAAAGGTTTTGCTAAAAGTTGTACTTGTTCATCACCAGGTTGCCAGAAAACCGCTCCATTTTCAGCAATAACCCCATCAAATAGAGCCAAATCATTAAATACTTCTTTTAATTCAGATAATTCTCGTCCTGTCACCAGTAAAAGGTGACCCCCTGCCTCTCGATAACGCTTTAAAGATTGTCGAATTTCTGTGTCAACCGTTCCATCAGTAGCCAGGGTTCCATCGTAGTCAGTGGCGATCGCGCGATACTTCATGATATCAATAACTCAATTACTTTTAAATCATAATCGAAGGATTTTGTATATTCTTCTCTATACTTATGAATTTTTTCTACAATAGGGTCTTTATACCTGATTGATTTTCTATATTGAGGATTCTAATTTAGAAACAGGTGTTTCGGGGGATTTATTTAAAGTCTGACAATCAGCTAAATATTGATCAATCACGGTTTGAAAAGCTTGTTTTAATTCATCTACAGAAAGACCATCAAAAACGATTATATCTTCTATGTTGATGACCCGACCAAAAAATAACTGATCTTCTTCATCATATTCAATGACTGCTTCATATCCTTTGTATTTCATGGGTTAATTCCTGCTTTCATTAAAAAGCGATGGCATCTTGTTAGCTAAATCAGGATGATTGTTGGTTTTCACTGATCAACAATTATAATTTTTTCAGTAATTTATCATATTCGCTATGCTTTCCTATCCAAAACCAAACAATTGTATCCGATGTTTTCATGACTCCTACAGCACGCCAACCGATTCCTATTCTTACAGAATATACAGGTTCTTTGGTGTTAAGTCTCTTGAATTCTAAACTGGGATGTGTTGGGTTTTGTTTCCAAAGTTTATAGTTTTTTCGTGCTGTTTGTTTAACTGTTTCGGGGAGTTTAGCAAAATATTTTAAGAAGTCATCTGTTAATTCTGACTTCATATTTCATCAAACCCTATTTTCTTTGTTTTTCCTTGTAATGATTCATTTATAGCTTTTTTGGCTAATTTATCTAAAAAAGAACTTTGAGGTTTTTCTAGAGTTTCTTGCCATTGATATTCACTTTCAATATCTTGGATTAATTGTTTAGCTAGTTCATTTTGTATATCTTCTGGTAAATTCTGAGCTTTTTTAAATGCTTCTGTTAATAAGTCTGTCATCACTTTAGAGCACAATTATTTTCGTTGAGTTGTTTTGATTATAACGCGATCGCCAGATAATAAGCGATCGCATTAGAATTTATAGTCTTTTCAGCAACTCATCATACTCATCGTGTGTCCCGATCCAAAACCAGTAAATATGATCACCTTCTAATAATCCCAGAACACGATAATTTAAACTTATACGCACTGAATAAATAGGTTGACGTTGACTGACTCGTTTGAACTGTAAACTGTTGTGATAGGGATCTTTATCCCAAAGTTTGTATGCTTTTTCGGCCTACTTTTGTACACTTTCGGGAAGTTGGTTAAGTTGTTTACGAAATGTTTTTGTAACACTCGATCTCATGAGTTAACTCGAAAAACGTTATCTAATGGTGTTGTTTCACCATTGCTTGTTTCTTGTCGAACCATTCCAGCTATTTGATCCCATTGTTCATCAGTGGTTGATTCAAACTTTTCTGTCCATTGCTGTTCATCTTTAAGTTCTTCCATTAAACGAGAAGCGATCGCATCTTGTTGATCAGGGGGAAGTTTTTTGAGTTCTGTTATCACTTTTTCTAGAAGTTCAGTCATAGTTTTAGGGGATAATATATAGTCTATTATTTGTTATTTTAGATCGCTCATTTTTATATGATTGTTGGGTTTCGTTCCTTAACCCAACCTACAAGATCCGCGATCGCTACAAGATCGACAAAGCTATGTAATAGAGTATAACTTAAATAAATTAGTAAAAAAGTTGACTATTTTTTCTTTTGCCTGATCACGATTCCAAAATTCATAACCTCCAAACCTATATATTTCATATCCGGCTAGTTTTAAGCGCCTATCTTCTTCAACCATTTCTGCGTAGAGGCGAGGGCTGGCCTGTTCATTCTCTGAGTAATGTTGCTTTCCGTCAATCTCAATTACAATGTTTCTATTATGTGAAAGTAAGAGAAGGAAGTCCATTCTTTGCCTAGGTAATCTTTTATGATCTTTAAGGTATTTTTGAGTGTAAGGATCATAATGCAAATAGACTTGTGGAATTAGTGCTGGAAGACGCTCTGTTAATTTCTCAAAGAAAGTCCTGTAATATGTATAAAACAGAAGCTTTTCTGGATCATTATCTTCTAAAGAAGATTCCAATCGTTTATATAGTTCATGACGTTGCGTTGAACGCTCTTGTTCATGTAAATCTTCTCTATCTCTCCACCAATCTACTAAATGCTCCCACAATAACCCTGTTTCAGTGAGCATTCTGTCGTAAACAAGGCAGTATTTCTCATTCTTAACAATTTTAATTTCATTAGTAGTTGCATCAATCAGTACAATTTCAGGTTTAGGGCCATTTGCTGCAAAAATCAGATTTTTGAATTCACTACTACGATTTCGGCCAAATGATTCAAGCCTTGTGACAATTTCTTGATACTCATCATAAAGTTCCTGCTTAATATACTGTTCATTCTTATCAAATGATGTAATCGGAAATTTCTTGAATACTCCTCTTATAATTTTGGCCTGATCTATTGGAGTTGCCTCTTCTAGTATGCGAATAAATTTCTCGCGTGTAGTACCGGGTTCATAATCACCTACATTAATTTCTAAATCACAATAGTAGGGATAAAACTCATAATGCGTTGTATAAGAAAATCCATTAAGATATCCATTAGATACCCCAATATAATCATTCACAAGTCTGTAAATCTCTGAGTTTTTTAACATTCTTTGATTAGAGGCTGATGAAATTCAGCAATACCTTATTTTTGAGCTTATCACCGAAGCCCTTGTAATTAGTTATATTGACTGACCCTTATTGATAATAATACAAAAAAGGGCAGATATTAATCTACCCTAATCTTTAAAAACAACATAAATCAATCAGAAAAAAAGGTTAATTTTTCCCGTTACCATTGTTAGTTAACACTTTATTTGTCACCTTATCCGGAACCTCTTGTAAATGGTCATAAGTCCAAGTAAACGTACCCACTCCCATCGTCAGCGATCGCAGTTCAATGATAAAGTTGTGCATCTCTGCTTGGGGTAAATGAGCAGTTACTTGATCCCATCCTTTCCACTGGGTTAAACTCTCATAACCGAGAATTTGTCCCCGTCGTCCACTCACCAACTGCAACACTTTTGCAGTACACTCCGCCGGCACTGATACTTTAACTGATAAAATAGGCTCTAACAGCACAGGATGACATAAGGGCATTCCATCACTCATGGCAATGCGTGCAGCCTGTTTAAACGCCTGTTCAGAACTATCCACCGAATGATAGGAACCGTCTGTTAACGTCACATCCACATCCACCACAGGGAACCCTAACGGACCATGATCTAAATATTCCTTAACCCCCATTTCTACCCCAGGAATGTATTGTTTGGGAACCACACCCCCGACGATGGTTTGATGGAAGTGAAACCCTTCCCCTCTGGGTAAGGGTTTAATTTCTAGGTGAACGTCTCCAAACGCCCCATGGCCGCCAGTTTGATGTTTATAACGGCCGTGAACTTTACTAGCCTTACGGATGGTTTCTTTGTAGGGGACTTGGGGTAAATGGGTGGTCATGGGTAGGTTATACTTGCGACGCAACCGATCTAAAGCGACTTGTAAATGTATTTCCCCTTGTCCCCACAGAATAACCTCTTTCGTATCTCCGTGTTGTTCCCAATGCAAGGATGGATCTTCTTCCATCAGTTTAGCTAAGGCCCCACTCAGTTTTACCTCATCTTTGCGTTTTTCGGGAGTGACAGCCAACGCATACACCGGTTCTAAGGTATCAGCTTTCGGTAACAGTTCACTGGGTTTCTCTTGACTCGATAAGGTGTCTCCTGTTTTAATACCCTCTAAACGAGCAATGGCCACGATCTCCCCTAAAGATGCGGTTTGAGTGGGGATAGAGATTTGTTTGTCTCCCATGAGGCGATAAACCCCACCGGCGCGAACCCCATTCAGTAGCATTCCTTCTTGAACTTCCCCTTGCCAGACTCTAACTAAAGATAGTTGACCGCCTTGGGGAGTAAAATAGGTTTTTAATACTTGTACTAAGGTTTCCCCTTCGGTTTTATTTTGCAGTCCCCGACGTTCTCCGGTAATATTAGGGGCAGGGGTTTCTTTAACCAAGGCATCGAGTAGCGGCCGTACCCCATAGTCTTGTTCAGCAATACCGAAGAAAACCGGTACAATTAAATCGGCACTGAGATCCTGTTTTAAATCTTTGAGTATTTCTTCTTTTGAGGGTTCGATGTCTTCAACTAATTCTTCTAACAGATGATCGTCAAAGTCGGCTAACACTTCTAACATTTCGTGTCGCGCTGCCTGTTCTTCCGTTTTGAGGTGTTCGGGAAGGGGCACCGGATCAGCCGGACTACCAGAATGATAATGATAAGCTTGTTCGGTGATTAAATCAATATAGCCGATGAGTTCTCTGTCTTGACGAATGGGATATTGTTGCGGTACAACAGGACGGGTAGACACATCTTTGAGGGCGTGGAGTACGTCCATAAAGCTGTCTTTGAAGCGATCCATCTTGTTGATATAAATAATATGGGGTATTGACCAGTCATCGAGGAATTTTAATAAGGGTGCAAGGGTCAACAGGCGATTAATTTCGGGTTCACAGACAACGATCGCAGCACCGGCACCCACTAACCCATTATAGGTTTCTTGGGCAAATTCAATAGAACCGGGACAGTCTAAAAAGGTAAATTCAATGTTGTCGTGGGTGGTACTCGCAGCGGAAACCTCTACACTCATTTGTCTGTCTCTGGCTTCAGGAGAACTATCACTGACGGTATTCCCTTCTTTAATGCTACCTTTGCGAGTAATGGCACCACTAACAGATAATAGGCTTTCGAGTAGGGTGGTTTTACCACTCGAATAGGGACCCACGATGGCCACATTACGCACATTGCCGAGGACTTTTTCGTTCATCAAACACCTCCTTAGAGCTAATTTTCAAGCTCAACACAGGCAGGTTGAGGGTTTGAGAAGTCAGAAGTTTGAAGTCAGAAGTCAGAAGTAAAATTTTTGTCTGTAGGTTTGATGTATGAGACTATATTAACTTTTGCTTTGACTACTATCTATGACATTGTTCTACCCCTCTTGTGAGTGTTAAGCAATAACAGAAAATTGAACTCACATTGTTTACATCTAATTTCTAATGTAGCGAGTTTAACTCACTTTTGGTGTTCTCTAAGACATCTTGCAATGACTTTTAAAATAAGGGGATAATTTAGTTAAGAAACAACAATAATTATAAACTAATGCTACAAAAAAGAGATAAAATAAGAATTATGTTGTACATAATTAACTAATTTTTTTGAGTAAAATATGGGATGTTTGGCTTTCATAGTTGTTGTATTAATACAGTTTACTCAACACCAACATTAAAGAAAATGGTAGCACGACGAATATTATCTTGACTTCCTTGACTACTTAAAGTGAAAGAGCGAAGATTTCTTAATAAGGGTTTAACCCCAAATTCAACCACTCGTGCAATGGGTAATTTTTGGGTTAAAATGGGTTCACTTTTTTGCCAATTAATATAAAAATAGCCGTCATTGTCGGGGGATAATCCTTCAATAATATGCTGAAATTGTTCAGTTTCAATTAACTTAGGAAACTCTGGTGAAATCGCTTCAGACATAGCTTCTATTGACGTAGCTAAGATAAGATAATCATCAAGATTGGCATAAACCCCGTTCACCTTAGCTTCTAAACTCGCTAAACTTTTCTTCTCAGGATTAACCGTTGCTTTTAGTTGGGTCCACACCGTTACAGTCTTGTCTAATAAGGGGACATTTCCTACTGTATAACCGGCATTTTCTGCCCATTGATCAAACTGTTTTAAGACATCATCTATGGCGACATCAGGACTTTTTTGAGCAATAAAAATCCAGTCCCCTGCACCCCCTTCTGCTTTAGGCACTAATCCTAAGCTATATTCCCCTTTAACCCAAGGAAAAACATCTTTTGATAAATTTAATCCTAAGGGTTCTTCTAAGTAGCCTATGGAACGATTTAAGAGTTGTTGTAGGGGACTATCTTGATCTAATCCTGTCTCTATTTGTTGCCATAATTGATTTAAATTAGTTCCTGTAGCCGTTAAAATGGTATTAGCAGGAAGATAGGAAAACGCCTCAACCGGTTCGGATAAAATAGGAGAACCATTATTATCTCCTGAAACGCCAATCAAAGCAGTTTGGGCGACTAACCCCTCTTCTTTGATGGAAAAGGCGATAGTTAGGGTTTGGGTGATTTCAGGTAATTCAGGAATCGGTAGATTAGCTAACCAAGCGGATAAAGCCGGAAAATTAGTATAGACAATGCCAATTCTAGGATCAGTAATGGTGTTTAATGCCTTCTGATAACCTGGGGCATTTTTTAAGTTTAAATCAGGAACTTGAACATTATTAATACTCTCTTTTAACACTTGAATATCATTGGCAAAGAGAACCATATTACCCACCACTGCGGTAGCAGAAAGGGGCGTATTTTTCGTTAAATTGGGGTTTTGTTGCGCAATTAAATTAACCCCTTTATAAGACTCAAAAACTAAGTCAGATGTGCCGGCGATCGCATCAGCCGAATAAGACGCTTGGAGAAACTCATTCGCTAATTGTTGATCTTTGGTCGAAACTGCCAATAAATAACCCGGTTTAATGCCATTATTGGGATTATGATCGTAGTCAAGAGAAGTCACGGCCAAGGTAATTTCTTCCCCTAACCAGGGTTGAATTTGAGATTGATAAT
This sequence comes from Cyanothece sp. BG0011, assembly GCF_003013815.1. GTDB lineage: Bacteria > Cyanobacteriota > Cyanobacteriia > Cyanobacteriales > Microcystaceae > Crocosphaera. The sequence goes on from NZ_PRLH01000198.1 coordinate 22,397, forward strand.
CAAGTCCTGTTTTTGCTAATAAAGTTTTTTCAATGGTGCGTATTTCTTGATGCGATCGCCGTCTTTTTTCAGGGGAAGCAATAAACCGTCCCAACCCATCCAAGCGATCGGGGTTGGTTAACAACGAAACCATCACCGGCGCTTGTTTCGGGAGAAAAACGGCTGTAATGGGTTCTTGATTAACCCCTCCTGCCAACAGAGGCAAAGGACTAGGTTTGAGTATCCAGTAAACACTGGTTGTTGCCAGGGAGAGAAGAAAAATAACACCAAGGATGAGAGTAACAAAAAAAGGACGTAACTTCACTATTATCTATCCAGAATAAGAAATGACCAATGTTTATTTTAACCTTAACTTCCCTCGATCCCTAGGAAATTCATAAAATAAAATTAAGATAAAACTTAGCCATCATTGAGTTAAGTTACGCTTTCATTAATGAGTTGATGAATTAATAGAAAATTCGTTAGCATTACGAAAACTTACTCATCAGTTAAGTGTACGGATGGGTAACTGTATGTGAGTAAAATGTGAACGGTAACGAAACACAATGAAAAAAACCTTATTTTTGAGTCCTCCCTCGTTTGATGGTTTCGACGGGGCTGCAGGGGCAAGATATCAAGCGAAACGAGAAATTACTTCATTTTGGTATCCCACCTGGTTGGCCCAACCAGCGGCCTTAGTCCCTGGTAGTAAATTAGTGGATGCACCGGCCCATTATCAAACCGTTGAGGATGTCTTAAAAATTGCCAAAGACTACGAACTGGTGATTATGTACACCAGTACCCCCACCTTACCCAACGATGTTAAATGCGCTGAGGCCATTAAAGCCCAAAACCCCCACACAGAAGTCGGGTTATTAGGGGCCCATGCTGCGGTATTACCTAGCCAAACCTTAGAAGAAAACCCCGTTATCGATTTTGTTTGTCGCAACGAATTTGATTACACTTGTAAAGAATTAGCAGAAGGAAAACCCTACGAGGACATTAAAGGACTCAGTTACCGCGATAAGTTCGGTAACATTAAGCATACCGAAGAACGAGAATTAATTCACGATTGGGACTCTATGCCCAGTGTTTTTCCTGTGTATGAAAAAAACTTAAATTTCCGTAATTATTTCATCGGTTATTTACTCCATCCTTATGTCTCTTTGTACACCGGAAGAGGTTGCCCGGCGAAATGTACCTTTTGTTTGTGGCCCCAAACTATTGGGGGTCATCAATACCGCGCCAAAACTCCCGAAGCCGTGGGTAAAGAGATGGCTTTAGCGAAGTCCATATGGGGTAACTCTGTCCGAGAATATTTCTTTGATGACGATACTTTCACTATTGATAAAAAGCGAGTTATTGCTATTAGTGAACATCTGAAAAAGCTTAACTTAACCTGGAGTTGTAACGCCCGTGCTAACCTAGATTATGACACCCTAAAAACCTTAAGAGATAATGGCTTACGTCTGTTATTAGTTGGCTTTGAATCTGGAAATCAAGCGGTTTTAGATGGGGTGAAAAAAGGCATCAAGTTAGAAGTTGCTCGTAAGTTTATGAACAACTGTAATAAACTCGGAATTAAGGTACACGGGGCCTTTATTCTGGGGTTACCTAACGAAAGCAAAGAAACCATTGAAGATACCATTCGCTTCGCTTGTGAAGTCAGTCCCCACACCATTCAAGTGTCCATTGCGTCCCCTTATCCTGGCACAGAATTGTATCAACAAGCGCAAGAAAACGGTTGGTTTACTAACGGAGACTTAGTAGCCAGTTCTGGTATTCAAATGTCTACCCTACAATATCCGAATCTCTCTGCGTCTGAAATTGAGGACGCAGTTGAACGGATGTATCGTCGCTTTTATTTCCGTCGTCGTACCATCATTCCTATTGTAAAAGAAATGATTGTAGACCCACAAATGTTAGTGCGTCGTTTACGGGAAGGCCGGGAATTTATGGCCTATTTAAAAGAACGTCATACCCGTAGTTTAGTGAACGCATAATCTATAGTAGGGTGGGCAATGCCCACCTTACTCTTAAAGAAATGATAACAAAAAGAAAAAATTAGCAAATAGCATAGGCTAACAAAATTTTTAAAACTTTCTTTCTTTACCCTTATAATTGATAGTAAGACTCAAGATTCTTGTTGCTAACTATGATTTACACTCCCTCTAAATTTCTAAGTTTTAGGGATTTTATTGACCAATATGGAGATAACCCACGATATCAACTGATTGATGGAAAACTTAGAGATATGGAACCCACCGGCCATCATGAAGCAGTGGCGGGGAAGATTGCAGGTAGAATTTATCTAGAAATTTTTCGAGCTAATTTAAACTGGTTAATTCCTAAAAATTGTTTAATCAAACCACTATATTCTGAGGCGACAGCCTTACGTCCGGATGTGGTGGTTTTGGATCAAACCCAGTTGAGTCAAGAACCCCTTTGGGACAAAGAACCAGTGATTTGTAATGACAATACTATTCAACTGGTGGTTGAAGTGGTGAGTAATAATTGGCAAGATGATTATGCCCGAAAAGTGGAAGAATATGCTTTTCTTAAGATTCCAGAATATTGGATTATCGATTTTCGGGGGTTAGGTGGATTACAGTTTATTGGGAAGCCAAAGCAACCCACTTTTACCGTTTGTTACTTGGTTGATGACGTTTATCAGCAACAAAAATATCGTTTAGGGGATTTAATTAAGTCTCGACTGTTGCCTAATTTACAGCTACGACTAGATGAGATTATGCCCAATATTTAACTGATAACTGATGGTTGGGTTTCGTTCCTCTACTACATAATGATCATAGATTGTCGTTGCTGTTGGTAAGTTTTGATGTATGATCCCCCCTCATTCCCCCCTGGCAAAAGGGGGAGGGTTTCCCATAAATCTTTTGCCAATGCTTCGAGATGAATAATAAAGGGGGTGAATATAAAAATAAAAACCACCCTAGTATTAGGGTGGAGGAGGTCATCTGGTACATCTGAGGAGGAAATCTCGATGTAGGGAAAACTTTTGTTCTTGTTGTTCTTAATATCCCATAATTATGCTGGTGAAGTCTTCATCTATTTGGGTGAACTAACAAGGTTAATGTGAGGCGATTACTAATTTTTAATCATGAATTCCTGACAGCACTTAAGCTTGTTCTT
>NZ_PRLH01000059.1 GCF_003013815.1 Cyanothece sp. BG0011
TCAATGCCCATTATGTCAAGGCCAATAATTTTGGCCACCCGTTCGGCGATCCAGAGGTTTTCTGGGTGGATGTCGTCGGTGCGATCGATGGCACTTCCTCCGGTGCTGAGGTTGGCCGTTGCTCGTAAATAGACGATCTCCCCTTTATCGAGGATGGTGTCCAGGCGTAACCCTTGCTTATCGAGCATCCCTAACACGGTTTTATCCACTTTGATGCGGGTTAAAAACGTTATCATGACCTTCTCCCCGTCTGGGGTCTTCGTTGGTGATGTCGATCAGTTCTTGAATAGTATGTTTATCGTCTCCTACCACGTGGGCCGGAACCCTTTCGGCTACGGCCACCAATTTGCCGTTAACCACCAACAGACGGTGATCACTTCCTTTATAGAACCGTTCGACAATGACGGTGCGGGTTTTTGATTCTTCTGAGGCGAGATCGTAGGCGGCTTCGGCTTCTTTGAAGCTATTAATATCGATGGTGATGCCTCGACCATGGTTGCCGTCGAGGGGTTTAATGACGATGGGATAGCCGCCTACGTCGTCGATGGCACTTTCGAGTTCTTCAAAAAATTGGATGGTGGTGCCTTTGGGAACGGGAACGCCAGCGTCTTGGAGAATGGTTTTGGTGCCTTCTTTGTCACAGGCTAATTCTACGGCTAAAATGCCAGAATAGTCGCTTAAGGTGGCTTGAATTCGTTTTTGATGGACTCCGTACCCTAGTTGAACCATTGCCCTAGCACTCAAGGGCATCCAAGGAATATTTCTCGCTTCTGCTTCGGTCACTAGGGTTTGAGTCGAAGGACCTAGGGACGCATTGGCTTGTAAGTCTTGTAAGTCGTTTAGGTCTTGTTCTAATTCTCTGAGGGGATAGGTGCCGGTGTCGACAATAGACCGACAGAGTCGGACGGCGGCGCGGCCGGCGTAACGGCCAGCTTGTTCGTCGAGGTATTCAAACACGACGTTATAGACTCCTGGGGTGGCGGTTTCTCGGGTCCGCCCAAACCCTACGGGCATTTTGGTTAATTCTTGTAATTCTAGGGCAACGTGTTCGACAATATGCCCCATATAAGTGCCTTCTTTGACTCTTTCTAAGAAGCCACCTCGATGGCCAGGGGAACAATAATGCTCGACTAAGCTAGGGAGTACCTCTACTAAGCCGTCGTAAAAGCCAGGAATTTCGTTTGAGGGTTTCTCTGCTAGATCCTCCAAGTCGAGGCGCATGACAATTAATTTCTTGCGCCTAATGCTCCAGTAGTTGGGACCGCGTAGGGTCAGGGTTTTTAATATTTTCATACTCGCCGTTTCTTGAGATTCGCACTTGGAAGGACACAGAAGCTATACGGCTACGCCGAAGGCAAAAGTCAGGTTATCAAAGGAGTTTCGCTTTTTCCCATGGCCAACACCTTAATGCGTAGTGCTGTATATCCTCATGATCTTGTCGTTTTATTTGGGTGGATATCTGTTCACTGTGAACAGTTTTTTTCCTTGGTTTACTGTATCGGGTTGCTAATTTTGGCAATACATTTATGTTGATGTAAATGGTAACAGTCACCGTGAGAGAGGATATTCAGTCTTAAATTATGGAGACTTAAGGGGTCGGTGGCTGCTATTTCTCCTTGGTTGGTGTAGGTCATATCTCGACCATCCACGATGGTCACTGTTCCTTTGCCAACGATTCGGATCAAGCCATCTCGTTCAAACATAGCACAGGTATCTTCATCGATGCCTATCCCTAATCTTTCGGGATGGGTGGATAAAGCACTGAGTAAACGGGCCATGCGGTTGCGGTTATGGAAATGCTGATCCACAATAATTTCAGGAATGATTCCCAATCCCATGGCCATATCGACTAAGGCACGGTTAGGAGATTCCCCACTACTGCCACCAGCAATCATATGATGTCCCATGACAGCGGCCCCGGCACTGGTTCCGGCTAGGGAGATTTCACCGAGTTGTACCCGTTGCCGTATCCTTTCCATTAAAGGGGTATCGGCCAACAGTCCGCACAATCTCAGTTGGTCTCCTCCTGTCATGAACACTCCGGTACATTCTTCGACGTATTCTTTCAGGTAGGAGTCATTCCCTTGGTCGCGATCGCGGATGTCTAGCACTTTGACATATTTGGCTCCCATTTCTTCAAAAATACTTTGGTACCTTTCCCCGATCAAGACTGGTTCTCTTGAGGCTGAAGGAATAATGCCGATGGTGGCATCGGTGCCACCGGAACGAAACCAAAAGGTGTGCAGGATTTCTTTGCCATGCACTTTGTCTTCTGCGCCACCAATGACTAAAATGGCAGTGGTTGTAGGTTGGGACATGGGGCTTAGGTGGGATTGAGTCTCTAATTGCAACATAATCTTATCTTTTAGCCAAAGAAGGTTCGGTACGGTCGGTTAGTTAGTCATAATAGGGTTCAGAGCAGAATATGCCAACTTTAAGCCTTGGTACTTACTCAATTTTTGGCCCCGTTTCTCTGATCTATTCTAAGCTACACTAGGCTCTAAACAGTAAAATTAATATTATTTTTGGAACTTTATTAGGATAACCTGTGAAGATTGATGTCATTACGTTATTTCCTGATTTCTTTACATCTGGATTACAGTCTGGCTTACTGGGTAAGGCGTTAGCGAATCACATTGCTACGGTTAACTTAATTAACCCCCGTGATTTTGCCTTAGATAAGCATCATCGTGTGGATGATATTCCCTATGGGGGTGGGGTGGGGATGGTCCTTAAACCGGAACCGATTTTTGCTGCGGTTAACTCTGTTTCTCCCTTACCTCCTCGGCAAGTGATTCTGTTAACCCCTCAAGGTTCCCCGTTAAACCAAACTACTTTACAAGATTTAGCGACCAATTATCAACAATTGATCTTGATTTGTGGTCATTACGAAGGGGTCGACGAACGGATTCGTTCTCTCGCTGATCGAGAAATTTCTTTAGGGGATTTTGTGTTAACCTGTGGGGAAATTCCAGCTTTAGCTTTAATTAATGGGGTGGTTCGTTTGTTACCGGGAACGGTGGGTAAAGTGGAATCTTTGAAAGCAGAAAGTTTTGAAGATGGCTTACTCGATTATCCTCAATATACTCGTCCGGCTGTGTTTCAAGATTTAGAAGTTCCTGAAGTTCTACGCTCCGGAAATCATCAATTAATTGCTCAATGGCGACGAGATCAACAAATAAAAAGAACCCAACAGCGTCGCCCTGATCTTTGGGAGAAATTTGAAGAAGGCAGAAGGCAAAATACAGAAGAATAATTAGTTGAGTTGATCATATATTCAAGGTTTAAATAAATTCTAAATTATACATTCTAAATTCTAAATTTTTTATGGTTTCTCGTCGTACGCTTTTAAAATTTGCCGGAGTTAGTAGTTTAGGGGGTTTAATAAGTTATTCTCGGTTTAAAAAGCCATCCCCTTCTTTTTATCAACAAGATAGTTTAACGTTACCTTATGGTTTAACTAATCCTAAATCTGTTGTTGTGATTGGTGCAGGTTTGGCTGGTTTGGCTTGTGCTTATCAATTAAGTCAACGGGGTTTTAAAGTAACTTTACTGGAAAAATCTTCTAATTTAGGAGGAAAAATTGCCAGTTGGACCATTAATGTCGGTTCCGATAGTTTCCAAATGGAACATGGGTTTCATGGCTTTTTTCCTCAATATTATAATCTCAGAAAAATTGTTTCAGAATTAAACATTGAAAATAATTTTCGCTCGTTAGGGTTTTATTCTGTTCTATTTTATGACCAAAGATATCATTATCAACCTGAAAATTTTTATCCGAGTCATTCTGCTTTTCCTTGGAATATTGTTGATCTGGCTGTTTGGTCAGATAATCGTTTAAACTGGGGCATTAATATTACTAAGTTATCCCATTGGCAAGTCTTTAAAGAGATTACAGGGTTTAAGATTCCTGATAGTTTTCAACGGTTAGATCATCTCTCGGTTATGGACTGGTCAAAAATTGGGTTTCCTCAAGGACTTTATGATTTATATTTTCTTCCTTTTGCTCGCTCAACACTCAACTCTCCTGATAGTTTAAGTGCAGGGGAATTATTACAATTTTTTCATTTCTATTTCTTTGGTAACCCGGAAGGATTAGCTTTTAATGGCACAAAAGATGATATGGGAACCAGTTTAGTTAATCCGATTATTGCTGCAATTAAAAATAATCAAGGTAAGGTCATAACCCAAGGAAATATTAATCAGATTATCTTGAAACAGAATCAAATACAATCTCTTACTTACAACCAGGGAAATGCAATTATTAATGTTCCTTTTAAAGTAGAAAAGAATAGCATTTTAAGTGAGCAAAATGAGACCTATTATGGGGCTGGCGATCGCTTATTTTTAGAGACAGATGAAAAAGTCATTAGTTTACGTTGCACTCATCAAGGTTGTACGGTAAAAAAACAAGAAAATGGAACCTTTTTATGTCCCTGTCATGGGGCAGTTTATGACGATAATGGAAAGGTAATCAAAGGGCCAGCGAAAGAAAATTTATCTCATTATAAAATTGTCGAAAAAGATCAGAATTCCATCAACTTAATTAGTCATAATGCTTCAGAAAACAACAACTTTGAAACCTTACAAGCAGATTATTATGTTATGGCAACGGATGTCCCAGGAATTAAACAGTTATGGACAAGAATAGAAGGAGAAAAGAATGAGATTTTGACCCAAAAAATTGAACAGTTAGCTGTTGCTGATCCCTTTGCAGTGGCTAGATTTTGGTTTGATCAAGACTTTGATTGGCAATATAGCAATTTTACCTCCCTTTCTGGTTACCAACTCACCGATAGTATTACCCTATATCATCGTATTCAAACCCAGTTTATTGAATGGGCTAAAAAAACAGGAGGAAGTGTGGTAGAATTACACGCATATTGTTACAAAGAAAAAGATTTTCCCACTCAAGAGATTTTATTACAAACCTTTGAAAAAGAATTATATAAAATTGTCCCCAAACTATCAAAAGCTAACTTACTACACAAAGAATTAGTGAATCAAAAAAACTTCTCTGGTTATCCTCCAAATAGTTATAAAAATCGTCCCGAAACTGTGACAGAAATTGATAATTTATTTTTTGCCGGTGACTGGGTTAAAATGCCTTTTCCCTGTGGTTTAATGGAAAGGGCAGTAAGTAGTGGGTTATTGGCTGCGAATGCTATTTTAGAAAAAGAAGGGTTACAAAGACGGACATTATTAACTGTCAACCAAGGGATTAAATTAATCTAGTTTTATTATTGTATTTTTAATTATCATTCCGAGGTAAGGATTAATCTCATTTACATCTCAATAATAACTCAGTGATTAATGTTTGTTATTTGCTATGGTTTTGAATTAAAATATCAATAAGTCTATCCTAGTTAAGATTGATTGTTGAACCATGAGTGAACCTATCACAGTACGTTATTCCCTAGAAGAAATTTTAAAACGTCTTGAGGGCAAAATAGATAAAATTGATGATAAAATTGACAAGATGGATGAACGCATCGGTCGTCTAGAGGTTGGTCAAGCAAGATTAGAGGAAAAATTATCAGGGGATATTAAAAGTCTGGATGAGAAATTATCAGGACGAATCACAAGTCTTGATGAGAAGTTTACAGGGGAAATTAAAACCCTTGACACCAAAGTAGACGGTATTAGTAAAAGATTAGACGATCAAGAATTTCTTAATCGTGGTGTATTGATTGGTTTGATTGTTGCTTTATTAGGAGGTTTAGCAAAAATGTTTGGTTGGATAGGAAGTGCCTAGTTAAGATAATCATAGGGTGGGCAATTATCAGACAAGTTGTTAGATTAGGTTTAAATTATCAATATTGCCCAGGTTATTAGGGTTTAATAATGCTTAATATGGGTGTCTGGGTTTAACACTGTTAAACCCCTACATAAAATTAATATAGCTCATCCTTGTATCTGTATTATATTTGTATTTTTAATATCAAAGTTTTTAGAGGATTCACCAAAAAAGAGTAGTTATTGATACAAAATGAACTGAAAACGGTTCAATACTACCACAGAATTATTGCAAGTAATTATCATTAAGTAACGAGAGAATGGGCTTGACAGACCATACTACTTTTTTATATCATATTGAATAGTGTTAGGGTATGCTAGAGAAATTATATCTAAAAGCAATAAGACAGTTATGGTTGAGCTTAATGGCCCAGGAATGAGAGGCGATCGCAGGCAAAGTAGGAAACAAGATAAAGACTAATCTCTTTAATGTAGGGGCATAATATTATTATGCTCGGTTTAGTCGTTATACACCGAGCATAATTTTGAGCAGTCTGTCATCTATCTAAAGGTGAAACTTCGGACCATTGACACAATTTTTTGACAATGGAATGGAACAATCAGGCAAAAATTATAGATCAGAAAAGATTAGGTTTTGTCAATAAAAAAATTGATAGAATAAACAATTAAAATACAGCATAACCCATTATGGTTAAGACATCCCCAAGTGGCGAAACCCAGTTTAAGCTTAGGTTTACCTTGATGTTGTGTAGGTTTTAAAGGTTTTCCAATTTGTGAAATTTTAGTTAAGATGAGAAAATTATCTGTAGTTAGTGACCTGAGTCAAACTACAATAGGCATAGTAATATTTATTGGCTGAGAAATGTTTTTCAATTGATCAGTCAACCTAATCATGCCTTGAGCTAAAAAAAATCGGGAAAAAAGACCTTAATTCATATAACAAAGAACTGCTCAAAATAGCTATGAAATGTTATCATGTCATCATCAAAAACATCTGAAAACGAAAAGTTTTTTATTATTGGTATTGGTGCCTCCGCTGGTGGCGTACAGGCATTAGAATCCTTTTTTGATAGTCTGCCGGATAATCCGAATGGGGCGTTTGTGGTGGTGCAGCACCTATCCCCCGATCACCGCAGCATGATGACAGAAATTTTACAACGGCAAACCACCCTACCGGTCGAACAAGTAGAAGATCAAACCCTACTCGAACCTGCAAAAGTCTATGTATTACCCCCTCGTAGAACTCTGATCCTAGAAGACCGACGACTGCGTTTATTAGAAGAACCTCATAATTCTCCACCCAACGTGATTGATCGCTTTTTCGAGTCCCTGGTAGAAGGTTGGGGAGAGAGAATGATCGCCATTTTGCTCTCAGGAACCGGCCACGACGGAACCGAAGGATTACAGGCCGTTAGTCGTGCCGGTGGCATTGCCTTGGTACAGTCTCCCGAAACCGCCCAGTTTACCAGTATGCCCAGTAGTGCCATTCCTTCGGGTTTAGTGGATGAAATTCTCTCACCCGAGGATTTAGCCAAGACCGTCTATGAATTAATTCGCTTTTCAGAGAACTTTCCTGCCGCCAGTGTACAAGACCCGAATCTCATCGCTCCGGACCAACTGCAAGAAATTCTGGAGATTTTAGCCGAAAAAGAAGATATTGATTTTTCCCACTACAAAGTCAGTACCCTGGGTCGTCGTATTCTTCATCGTTGCTCTCTCACTCGCCAAGCAAACATTAGCCAATATATCCAACGCTTAGAAAGCTCTGAACAAGAGCAAAAACTACTCAGACAAGACTTATTAATCGGTGCAACCTGCTTTTTTCGAGATCCTCAAGTGTGGGAACTGCTCAAAGAGCAAGTGTTACCCGAACAAATTGCCAAATTAAAGCCAGACGAGCAACTGCGTATCTGGATTTCAGCTTGTGCCACCGGGGAAGAAGCCTATTCAATGGCCATTATTGTCGATGAAGTGCTGCAAACCATCGACAAAACCATTCAGGTGAAGATTTTTGCCACGGACCTCGATAGTATCGCCCTACAAGTCGCTGCTGATGGCATCTATCCCGACACCATTGCCAATGATATTTCTGCCGAACGCCTAAAACGTTACTTCGAGGTTCAAGGCAACCAATATCGGGTTAAGCCATCCCTGCGAGAAATGCTAATTATTGCCCCCCAGGACCTGACAAAAAACGCAGGTTTCTCTAAAATGCACCTGGTCACTTGTCGTAACGTTCTCATTTATATGCAGTCCCCCCTGCAGTATCAGGTATTGCGACTGCTACACTTTGCCCTAATGCCCCAAGGAACCCTACTATTAGGGACTTCGGAAACCCTCGGTAATATGAGGGACGAATTTACTCCCATCAGTGGCAAGTGGAAAATTTTTAAGAAACGGCGAGAGTCTTCCCTGTCTTCTCTAATGATTACTCGGCCCTCTCTGCCGTCGACCTTTAAATCTCCTGTCCCTGCCAAGACTCGTCAGCAACGATTTGATAATATCTTAGCCGGGTTGTTCAAACTCTGTTTCCAAGATCGTCAAATTACGGCCCTGTTAGTGGGTCCTGACAACGAACTGCTACAGATTTTTCATAACTCAGCCCAACTCCTAGAGCATTCCGTCGGGGTGATGAGTCTTGATGTGGTTGACCAAGTCCATCCGGCCTTAAAATTACCCCTGAGTACCGCCCTCCATCGAACCCGTCGTCGTCATGAAGAGTTAGCCCTCTACACCGGCATTAAAGTAGACAAAGAAGAAGAACAATTGAACGTTACCCTACGGGTGACTCCCAATAAAAATGGGGCTGAGAAGGAGCAAATTTTAGTGGTCTTTGAAGTAGAAACCTCTTCACCTGCTTCAATACAACCCTTGAGGTTGAATGTAGAAGAAGAAGCAACCCAACAAATTAGTGAATTAGAACAGGAACTCCAGCAAACCCGTGAAAATTTGCAAGTTACCATCGAAGAACTCGAAACCGCCAACGAAGAACAACAGGCCACCAACGAAGAACTTCTTGCCGCTAACGAAGAATTACAAAGTACCAACGAAGAACTACAGTCCGTCAATGAGGAACTGTACACAGTCAACGCAGAATATCAGTCCAAAATTCAAGAATTAACTCAGTTGAACACCGATATTGATAACTTACTGCGAAGTACAGACATCGGTGTTATTTTTCTCGACAGACGATTCAATATTCGTAAGTTTACCCCGGCAGCCACTCGGGCCGTTAACATTAAACCGTCGGACGTGGGCCGTCCCCTCACCGACTTAACCAACAACCTCAACTGTCCCAACTTAATCGACATTGTGCGGCAAGTGGCAACCACCCAGAAACCCTACGAACAGGAAGTGGCCATCCCCCCATCCGATGACTATGTCCTGATGCGAGTTCATCCCTATCTTCAGGAAGACAAACACAGTGACGGCATTGTGATAACCTTTGTGCAGGTGAATGAACTCAAGCAAGTCCAACAACATCTCAAACAGACCAACATCATTCTCGAAAATCTCTACGAAGCCAGTCCGGCCGGACTTTGCTTGTTTGATCACGAGTTAAAATTTATTCGCGTTAATCGGGCATTGGCTCGAATGAATGGCGTTTCCATTGAGGGACATCTAGGGAAAACCGTCCACGATATTTCCCCTCACTTGGCAGACTATCTTGAAGGACTGCTGCGACAGGTGATCAACACAGGGGAAGCCATTTGTAACATTGAAGTGAGAGGAAAAATGCCTGCCACCTCAGAGATCGAACGCTGTTGGATCGCTAGTTATTATCCCGTTGATTTTATCAATAATGGTCGAGGGGTTGGGGCTGTTGTGGTGGAGATTACCCAACGAGTTGAGGCAGAAAAAGCCCTACGCAAGAGTCAGGCGAGATTACAAGAAGCCCAACGATTGGCTAAAGTGGGCAACTGGGAACTGAAATATCAGGAAAATTTGACCCTAGCCACGGCCAAACCTGACTGGTCAAAGGAACTCTTTGAGATTTACCAACTCGATCGCCAACAATCATCCCCTAGTTTAGAAGACATCTTAAACTGTCATCCCCCTAAAGACCGTCAGGCACTAGAAAATGCCTTTCAACTATTGATCTTTCATGGTATCCCCTTCAGTTTAGATGTGGAGCTTAAGCTGTCTGAAGAAGACATACGCAGTCTTAACGTGATCGGTCAAGTGATTCGGGATAAAGACGGTCAGATTCTCAAATTCTATGGCACGGTGATGGATATTACCGAGCGTAAACGCATTGAACTTGAACTGGTTCGCCGTAACCAAGCCCTCGAAGAAGCGATCGCCGTTGCTCAAGTGGCTGACTCGGCCAATCAAGCCAAAAGCGAGTTTTTGGCCAATATGAGCCATGAAATTCGGACCCCCGTCAACTCCATTATGTTGGTGGGGCAACTGTTAGAAGGGACAAGCCTTGATAGCCAGCAAAAAAAATTGCTACAAACCCTGAAAAGTAATAGCGATCGCCTGTTAAACCTGATTAATGATATTTTATCCCTATCGAAGCTAGAAGCCCGCACCCTTGAACTTGAGCATCGGCCTTTTCACCTTAACCAGATGTTCCAACAACTTTCTAACACCTTTACCCCCAAGCACAAAATAAAGAAATTACTCTCACCTTTACCATTGCTTCAGAGGTTCCCGATGTCTTGATCGGAGATGACTTTCGCTTGCAGCAAGTGTTCAGTAATTTGATTAGTAACGCCCTTAAGTTCACCCCGTCCGGTCAGGTGACAGTGACGGCAACCCTTGCTAATGAACCGGTTTCGGAGTCTGATGCGGTGACATTATACTTTACTGTAGAAGATACAGGGATTGGCATTGACCCGGCTAAACAAGACAGTTTGTTTCAACCCTTTGTCCAGGCCGACACCTCCACTACCCGTCAATTTGGTGGCACAGGGTTAGGGTTGACCATTTGTCGTCGTATTGTTCAATGTATGAATGGAGAAATTGGCTTAAATAGCACGGTGGGAGACGGTTCGACCTTTTGGCTAAAAATTCCCTTTGCTCTGGGGGATGGTTCTCGTCGCACTCAAACCGGGGAAAGGAACGATCCCGATCAGGACCTATCGGCCACTGCACCCACTTCGGTGAGAATTTTACTGGTGGAAGATTATGAAGATAATCGCATTCTGATGTTGATGTTGCTCGAGACGTTGGGTTATCAAGCTGACTGGGTGACCAATGGTCAAGAGTTTCTTGATAAAACCGAAGAACAGGAATATGATATTGTCTTTTTAGATTGTCAGATGCCGGTATTAGACGGTTATGAAGCTATAAAGCGTTTTCGTCAGCGAGAAGAACCGGGAAGCCATACTGTGGTGATCGGACTGACGGCCCATGCCATGGAAGGCGATCGCCAAAAGTGTTTAGACGCTGGCATGGATGACTATTTGAGTAAACCGATCATCATGGAAAACTTAGCCAATTTATTAGAAAAATGGTCATAATTAATAATGAACAATGGACAAGTAAGAATTACTGCTCCTTTGCTCCGTTCTCCCTGCTCCGGCGCTCCCCCGCAATCCCAACTGGGATCTTTGTGATCTACTGAATCTAAGCCGTTGCTGTGACGCGAGCAAATAAAGCGATCGCTGCATTAATAAAAGCCGGGATATCATGGGGGTTGCGACTGGTGACTAAGTTGCCGTCAATGACCACTTCTTGGTCTACCCAGTTGGCACCGGCATTTTTGAGGTCTGTTTTTAGAGAGGGCCAAGAGGTGATTTTGCGACCTTCTACCGCTTCAGCTTCCACTAGGGTCCAGGGTCCGTGACAAATGGCTGCCACTGGTTTATCGGCGGTGAAAAATGCTTTAATAAACTCAACCACAGACTCGTTAGTTCTCAGTTGATCAGGGTTGGCCACACCACCGGGAAGGAGTAATGCGTCATAATCATTAGGGTTAGCTTGATTTAACCCGATATCGACGTTAAACTCATCTGCTTTATCATAATGATTCCATCCTCGCACTGTTTGATCCTTCGGGGAAATCAAATGAGTGGTGGCACCGGCATCATCAAAGGCTTGACGAGGTTGGGTCATTTCAACTTGTTCAAACCCGTCGGTCACTAAAATCGCAATTTTCTTATTTTGTAGTTCTTTTGCCATGATTATTTTCTACTCTATTTAAGATTGTTTGTTTCTACTAAAAACAGCCTATCGATTAAATTGAGCCATATCCATCACACTTAAGATAGAGATTCAATAACAATAACCACAATAAATTATGAGCCTAAAAGCATTTGTTACAGGAGGAACCGGATTTATCGGTGCAAACTTAGTTAGACTTTTATTAAAAGAAGGGTATGAAGTACGGGCATTAGTTCGTCCTCAAAGCAATTTAGATAACCTCAAAAACTTAGATGTTGAGATAGTTAAAGGGGATCTCAATGATATCAACTTATCTGAGAAAATAAGAGGGTGTCATGTTCTCTTTCATGTGGCGGCACATTACTCTTTATATCAAGCGGATAAAGATAAATTATATGAAAGCAATGTGTTAGGAACCCGTTCTATTTTAACCGCAGCCAAACAAGCGAATATTGAACGGATTATTTACACCAGTTCCGTGGCTGCTATTGGGGTAGGAAAACCAGGAGAAATGGTTAATGAAAGCCATCAAAGTCCTGTAAATGAATTAGTGGGACATTACAAAAAATCAAAATATTGGGCTGAACAAGAAGCCAAAAAAGCTATCAGTAATGGACAAGATATTGTTATTGTCAATCCTAGTACCCCCATCGGACCACTCGATATTAAACCCACCCCCACCGGGGACATTATTTTACGTTTTTTACGCCGTCAAATGCCCGCCTATGTCAACACCGGGTTAAATATTATTGATGTGCGAGACGTAGCGCAAGGTCATCTGTTAGCATTAGAAAAAGGGAAGACCGGGGAACGATATATTTTAGGCAACAAAAACCTGAGTTTAAAAGCCCTATTAGAACAATTATCCCTCTTAACAGGGTTAAAAGCACCCCGACAAACTTTACCCCTTTGGTTGCCTTTAACTGTAGCTTGGGTAGAAGAAAGTTTACTCTCTTCTTTGGGTAGAAAACCATCTATTCCTATTGATGGGGTCAAAATGTCTAAACAACCTATGTATTATGATCCCTCTAAAGCCATTAATGAATTAGGGTTACCCTCTTCTCCCATTGAAACTGCCCTACAAGATGCCATTAATTGGTTTAACAATAATGGTTATGTTTAAGTCAATTACTATTAATAATGAGTCAAAATCATGGAAGATTCAGTTACTTATTGTTGGAATGATATTGGGGTTTCCGGTGATAGTTCTTGTGCCGAACTAAAAACAGTGATTCATTGTCGAAATTGCCCGGTTTATCGAGGTGCCGGTCGCGCTTTATTACAAAGAAATGCCCCAGAAGGATACGTCGAAGAATGGACAGATATCTTAGCCCAAGACTGGCAACAAGCAGCAGCCAAAGCTGAAGAAAAAGGGTCTAGTTTAGTTAAAAAAGAAATTGTTAATGATGAAGTTATTGCCTTAATTATTTTTAGAGTTTGTCAAGAATGGTTAGCCTTGCCAGCATGGGTAATTAAAGAAATTACCCACGTTCATCCCATTCATACTTTACCCCATAGAAGCAACCATGTTTTTGCAGGAATTGTTAATATTCGGGGTGAAATTTTAATGTGTATTTTACTAAGAAATCTCTTGGCCTTACCCCCGGCAGACTTAAAAAGCAAACAGGAAAATTTACAAGATTTATCCTCTATTGTGCCTGTGGTTTATGAGAGAATGATTGTGATTGAAATACAATCGAATCGTTGGGTATTTCCTGTGGATGAAATTCTCGGCGTTTATCGTTTTTCCTCAACACAATTACAAGATACCCCTGTCGTAATTTCTAAAACCCCTGATACTTATACTAAGAAAATTTTGACAGTAGAAGGGAAAAATATTAACTACTTAGACTATGAATTAGTCTTTTATGAATTATTGTTTTATACTTTAAATCGAGCCTAATTAATAAAAGAAATTTCTTATGTCTGTCATTGATGTTCAAAATCTGAGTAAAATTTATAAAGTATCTTCAAAAAAACCTGGAATACAAGGAACAATTAAGCATTTTTTTAAGAGAACTTATCGAGATGTTATTGCTGTTAAAGATGTTTCATTTACCATTAATACCGGTGAAATGGTTGGCTTTTTGGGGGCAAATGGTGCCGGAAAAACAACCACATTAAAAATGTTAACCGGGTTAATTTATCCCTCGACTGGTGAAGTCAAAATCGTCGGACATACTCCCTTTAAACGTCAGGAAAAATTTTTAAAACAAATGAGTTTAATTATGGGACAAAAACAGCAGTTATTATGGGATTTACCGGCTTTAGATTCCTTGAAAATTAATGCGGCTGTTTATGAAATTCCCGATAAAATTTTTCATCAAAGACTTAAAGAATTAGCCGAAATGTTATCTATTGAAGAACAATTAACTCAACCGGTTCGTAAACTTTCATTAGGACAAAGAATGAAAGCAGAATTACTCGCTGCTTTGTTACATCATCCTCAAGTTTTATTTTTAGATGAACCCACATTAGGGTTAGACGTTAATTCTCAAGCTGCCATTCGTTCCTTTTTAAAAGAGTATAATCAAAGGTATGAGGCAACTATTTTATTAACCAGTCATTATATGGCTGATATTACTGCTTTATGTGAAAGAGTTTTATTGATTCACGAAGGACAATTAATCTATGATGGTCACTTAGAAGAATTAGTTGAAAAATTTACTCCCTATAAAGAGGTGAATGTTGAATTATCCTATCCTATCTCATCAGAAAAACTCGCTCATTATGGTCAAGTTGAGTTAGTAAAAGGTCAAGAAGTTAGATTTTTAGTTAAACAAGAAAACCTAACGGAAACCATCGCTAAAATTCTAGCACAATTAGAGGTCAATGATCTCAATGTTACCGAACCTCCCATTGAAGAAGTCGTTAGTCAAATCTTCTCTCAAGGAAATGTTGATATAGTTGACAAAAATTAGTTTAAAATATGAGTAATATGATTGACATTCACACTTTAAAATTCAGAAGACAAAAACTAGCTAATTTAATCCATTTTCCGACAGTATTATGGTCAGGAAAATCTCCCTCTCGAAATTTCAAAGCGAATCATTATCCTTTCCGTGGGAGTAGTCATTTTCTCTATTTTGCAGGACTTCCTCTAGAGAATGCAGCCATACGCCTAGAAAATGGTAAATTAGACTTATTCATGGATAACCCTTCTCCTGATAGTACCCTATGGCACGGAGAAATGCCCACAAGAGAAGATATTGCCAGAAAAATAGAGGCAGATAATCACTATCCAATGGAAGTATTAAAAGATAAAATAGATGGAGTAGCGACGATTCCTGTTCAAGACCATTTTACTTATGAAAAACAAAGGGAACTATTGCAACGTTCATTATCAGGTAATCAAGAATTAAAAGAGATTGATTATCAATTAATGAAAGCCATTATTACTTTAAGATTAACCCATGATGATCTGGCTTTAAAAGAAATAAAAAAAGCGGTTGACGTGGCTGTAGAAGCTCATAAAATGGGTATAAAATCAACTAAAAACTGTTCGACAGAAGCAGAAGTAAGAGCCACAATGGAAAGCTATATAATGAGTCAAAATATGACTTGTGCTTACAATAGTATTGTTACGGTTCATGGTGAAGTTTTACATAATGAAACTTATCATAATTTATTAAAATCAGGGGATTTAATTTTAGCAGATGTGGGCGCAGAAACATCTTTAGGATGGGCTTCAGATATTACAAGAACTTGGCCAGTTAAGGGACAGTTTTCTAGTTCTCAAAGAGATATTTATGATGTTGTTTTGGCTGCTCACGATGCTTGTATTCAAAAGATTAAACCAGGGATAGAATATCGAGATATTCATCTGTTAGGAGCGAAAATAATAGCAGAAGGATTAGTTAATTTAGGTATTTTAAAAGGTCATCCTGATACCTTAGTAGAAAAAGACGCTCATGCTGTGTTTTTTCCCCACGGAATTGGTCATTTATTAGGATTAGATGTTCATGATATGGAAGACTTAGGAGACTTAGCCGGGTATGAGGAGGGAAGAAAAAGAAGCGATCGCTTTGGGTTAGGATATTTAAGGTTAGATCGACCTTTAAAAGCTGGTATGATAGTTACGATTGAACCTGGCTTTTATCAAGTCCCTGCTATTTTAAATCATCCGAAATTTCAAGAAAAATATAATAAAGATATTAATTGGGATAAATTAAAACAATTTTCAGATGTTCGAGGAATTCGTATCGAGGATGATATTTTAGTAACAGAAACAGGAGCGGAAATATTAACCCAAAATCTACCCACTCGAGTCGAAGAAATTGAGAAAATGATGAACTAATTTATAGGTTAGATATTACCCTGTCCTATGGCACCATACATTCTCGTTAGGATATTTGTTAAGGTAGAAACTATTATGTAATCAACCATTGCCACCCCCTCTAACTCCCCCTTTTGTGAGGGGGAGAACTCTTGCCTATTCTCTATTCCCTTGCATTAGAATTCACCCAAATGGGTGACCCTTTATGGTGAGGTCAATTGATACCCAATCGTTTAGACTGGGAGCTACACAAAATCAGCTAACTTCTATCAAGGTTGAGGAGAGCATCATGATGAGTCCCTCAGAGCAAAATCAAAAACTGATACGCTTTCTACAACAAGAATTAAATATTCCTGCCGAGTCCATTGCTTTAGTACAACGTCATCCGGAACTCCCCTATAGTTCGTTTCCTATGTTACTGTGGCGTTACGGATTAATTACGGTAACTCAATTAGACAGAATTTTTGATTGGTTGGATCATAGTTTATCCTATTCAGTCACTCAACTTTAGAGCAAAAAAATGTAATAAAATAAAACAATTAAAATTCAATGTTACCCTTGATAACAGGGGAAAATAAAACAGTTAATGACTTCCGTCGATACTTGGAAACAACCCCCTTATTTAAACCCTGGTGATACCATTATAGGGATTTCTCCCAGTGGGGCAGTTAAAGACTTGACTGCGGTCAAAAAAGCCATGGAAACCGTGCGATCGCAAGGTTACAATCTAGAATTAGCTCAACAGTGGGACGCTCGTTATGGCTATTTAGGAGGAACCGATGACCAACGCAGAGCATCCTTATTAGAAGCCTTAACCAACCCTAAGTATAAAGCCATTATCGCCGTGCGCGGGGGTTACGGTGCCGCCAGATTATTAGAAGAAAAAGACTGGGAAACTCTTTTTATCAACTATCCTAAATGGCTGATCGGTTTTTCTGATATTACTAGCTTACTGTGGAAACTCGCCAGGGTAAACATTTCTAGTATTCACGGTCCCGTCTTAAGCACCTTAGCAACCGAACCCGAATGGTCATTAAAACGACTATTTAACTATCTTCAAGGTGACAGTTTACCCCCATTACAAGGACAAGGATGGGGAAACGGCCAAGCAGAAGGATGGTTATTACCGGCTAATTTAACGGTGGCCACTCATATCCTAGGAACCCCCCTGCAACCCCCCTTAAACGGCGTAATTTTAGCCCTAGAAGACATAGGAGAACCCCCGTATCGTATTGATCGAATGTTGACCCAATGGCGCTTAATGGGTGCATTTCGTGGGGTAAAAGGCATTGCTTTGGGGCGGTTTAGTGGTTGTGAGGGTTCCTCAAATAGTTGGACCGTAGAAGCAGTATTACGCGATCGCTTAGGGGATCTCGGTATTCCTATTGTTGCTGATTTACCCTTTGGCCATGATGGGGTTAACGCTATGTTACCCGTGGGGATGAAAGTTAGGTTAGATGGGGAGCAGGGGATACTGACAAGGGTGTAGGGTGTGGGGTGTAGGGTGTGGGGAGCAGAGGGAGAAAAATATTAATTTTCTTCCCACACTTCTTACACACACTTACCTTTGCCACCCCCTCTAACTCCCCCTTTGGTTAGGGGGAGAACCCTTGCCACCCCCTCTAACTCCCCCTTTGGTTAGGGGGAGAACCCTTGCCACCCCCTCTAACTCCCCCTTTGGTTAGGGGGAGAACCCTTGCCTCTTGCCTTCTCCGAGAAAATACTGTCATTGTTAACGCATTAAGATAAGATGATAAAAAATTAATTCTACTGCTGTCGTCAATATTGGGTGAGGAGTTAGGGTGTCAAATCGATTTCAAACTAAGGTGAAACAACAACTAAGACAACTATTACTGTCGATCGCCGATAAATTAGACAGTGATCCCTCCACAGTATCACCCGTGACGACAGAAAAACCGAAAAAACGCAGACGATTTAGACGACATAGAAAACGAAATACAGAGCAAAATAACAACATTATTGCCAAAAAAATCATAACTCCTCTACAAAAAATCGCCGGTGTGCGTCGGAGTAAACGGTTTTGGTTATTGTTGGGTATTGGGTTAGGGGTGAGTAGTGGGACGATCGCCCTAGGATATGGTATTTATCAGATAGAAACCAGTATTACCGAATCAGTGGAAGATGTGTTAGTGTATGCTCGCCCCGAAACCTTGACCATTGAAGCAGCAGACGGAGAAATATTACAACAAGTTGGGCCAGTGAGCCACGAAAAATTGAAAATATGGCAGATTCCTGACAGGGTACAACAAGCGTTTATTGCCAGCGAAGATAGTCGCTTTGAAAACCATAGAGGCGTAGATATTCAAGGAATTATTCGCGCTGCTTTGTCTAACTTTCAAGCAGGAGAAGTGGTAGAAGGGGGAAGCACCATCACTCAACAGTTAGCCAGAATTGTCTTTTTAAACCAAGAGCGCAGTTTTACCCGAAAATTTAAAGAAATGCGCCTCGCCCAAAAAATTGAAAATAACTTTACCAAACAACAAATATTAGAACGGTATTTAAACTTAGTTTACTTAGGATCAGGAGCTTATGGTGTGGCTGATGCGGCTTGGGTTTATTTTAGTAAACCTATTCAAGATTTAACCATCGCAGAAGCCGCCATGTTAGCCGGTATTGTGCCAGCACCAAGTTTATATTCACCCCTAGAAAATCCTGAGGCGGCCCGAAAACAACGGGACTTAGTGTTAGAAAGAATGGCAAAAGAAGAATTGATCACTGAGTCTGAGTTAAATAAGGCGATCGCTTCTCCTCTGGCCCTTAACCCCAGTCAACCCAAACGTTTCGCTAGAAAAGCTCCCTATTTTACCGACTATATTCAACAACAACTGCCCAAATATGTCCCCGAAGAGACGATGCAAGCAGGGGGGATCACCGTAGAAACCACCCTTAACAGTCAATGGCAAGAAGCGGCCGAAGAAGCCATCGATAACGCCATCCTCTATGGCCGCTGGCAAGGGTACAAACAAGCCTCATTAACCGCCATTGACCCCCGCAATGGACAAATAAAAGTGATGGTGGGGGGTAACGACTACGAAAATAACCAATATAACCGTGTGACTCAAGCCAAGCGTCAACCCGGTTCTACCTTTAAAGCCTTTGTCTATGCTACAGCGATCGCGGCCGGGTTTTCTCCTTATCGCACCTTTCGAGATGCCCCTTATATTGTTGATGGTTACCGTCCTGAAAATTATGGGGATCAATATAGTGGGGGACAGGTTTCCATGCGTCAGGCCATCGCGTCATCTTTAAACGTGGTAGCCGTGCAAGCCTTAGTACAAGTGGGTTGGAACCCGATCATTAATATAGCGCAACGGATGGGCATTCAATCGGAACTGAAACCCACCTATTCTTTAGCATTGGGAGCCTGGGAAGTCAACTTATTAGAACTGACCAACGCTTACGCTACTTTAGCCAACGAAGGGGTGTATCAAGAAGCTCATGGGATTAGTCGTATTTTAGATCGTCATGGTAACGTTATTTATCAGGCACAACCGGACACCTTACAGGCGATCGATGCCAACACCACCCATATTATGACTTGGATGTTGCGAGGGGTGGTGACATCCGGAACAGGAACCCCGGCTAGGCTCAGAAGACGAGCAGTTGCCGGGAAAACAGGAACCTCCGATCAAGCCAGAGACTTATGGTTTGTGGGCTATATTCCCCAATTAACGGCCGGGGTTTGGCTCGGTAATGATAATAATAAGCCCACCTGGGGAGCCAGTACCACCGCAGCCAGGGTGTGGGGAGAGTTTATGGAAGAAGCCACAGAAAATATGGACGTTGAGTCATTTCCTGACTTACCTCGTTTAGATGGACGTAAAGGTAGCATTAAAGCCGAACCCCTCAAACCCAAAAAAGCTTATTATCAACGGGTTGCCCCCCCTGAACCGGAACCGGAACCCCAAGCCCGTCGCACAACTCGTCGTCGTTATGCTCGTCGTCCGGCTACCACTACCCAAACCTCAACCCCTCGCCGACAAACCCCTTCTAGTCGCCCGGTTCGTTCCCAGACAGCAGCCGCCCCAAAACCTGACCCTAAGCCAGTTGAACCTGTAGTAGAATCTTCAACCCCAGCCGTGGCTAACGTTGCGCCACCGGCTCCTCCAGCAGCTAGGAAGACGGAGTAAGCAAGGGGAGCGCCGGAGAAGGGAGCATAGGGAGAAAAATGTTAATTTTCTTCCCACACTTCCCACACTTCCCACACTCGCTTACGTTTGCCTATGGCCACCCTCTCTAACTCCCCCTTTTGTTAGGGAGAGAACTCTTGCCACCCCCTCTAACTCCCCCTTTGGTTAGGGGGAGCATCCTTGTCACCCCCTCTAACTCTCCCTTTTGTTAGGGGGAGCAGCCTTGTCACCCCCTCTAACTCCCCCTTTGGTTAGGGGGAGCATCCTTGTCACCCCCTCTAACTCCCCCTTTTGTTAGGGGGAGCATCCTTGCCTATTGCCTTGTGCCTAGCAGATTAAGCAAAGACAAAATCAGATGCACTCAAATCAGTAGATTGAATGCGTCGTAAAATAGCTAAATCTTGTCCTAAAGCATTAATAGTCGTGTCTGCGCCATTTTGAGTGAACATCAAATCGTCAAAACTCAGATCCGTTGCACCAAAACCGATCACATCCTCACCCATAGTAAAATCAGTGATGGTATTCGCTTCAGTTGGTAAAGTTCCATCATCGGTAAGTAACCAGAATTGATCCATTCCTGAACCACCTGTTACCACATTATTACCCTCACCGTAACCGAGGAATAACATATCATCCCCAGAACCTGCAAGGATGCGATGATTGCTACCCGCAAAAATGATGTCATCCCCACTCCCTAAGTCGATGCGACTACGGAAACCACCAGGGGCAAAGCTAACATCGACAAAGTCATCACCAGAACCAGCAAAGAGCAATTGGTTATCCCCAATAAACTGCTTGTCATCAGGAATTTCTGTGTCAAAGAAATCGTTCCCAGAGGTTCCAAAAACGTTACTGGGAAGAGGTTCTATAACTTCATCAATGATGGTATCTTCACGGAAATTGAGGTTTTGAATGCGGGTGTCTTCTGTAATCGGGGTATCTGCTTCATCAAAGGCTTGTTCGTCGGTGGGGTGAAATTCTGCCAAATATTCCCCTAACGCATCTTGTTCGCCCGAAACCACCAAACCAGGAGCATTATCAGGCAGGGATGCAACCTCTAAGCCTTCGAGTGAGGTGACATTTTGGAAGTGGAAAACGGGATAACCGTCCCCTCCATTGGCTAAAAAGTCGAGAATGACCATTTTGTAGGTTTGATCGGGAGAAACTTGTAATTCTCCATCCTCAACAATCACCTCTTGAGTACCATCCGGGTTATCTAAGACGAGGTTACGAATGCGATCGCCTGCCATTTCAACTGCGATCGCATCTCCATCAGCATTTCTCTCGAACACGATCGCCGTATTATCAGGATCATAACTGAAACTAAAA
>NZ_PRLH01000194.1 GCF_003013815.1 Cyanothece sp. BG0011
CTACTAACCTGAATTTGTGAAACAATTCCCTCTTCAATAGCAGAATCATAAACGATCCTTAATATTTTGAGCATTTTGTAACTGAACTTCGGCTAATTGAATGGCTTTTTGACTATGTTCTAAATCTTGTTGTGCTTGACTTACTTTTGCTTGTTTTTCTTCTCTTTGTAAATGGTAGGAATTCCTCAACATTTCAAGATTAGCTTTTGCTTGATTGATTTGTGCTAATTTTTCTAATTTTTGTGCTTGATTTTGTTGTTGCTGAGTTTGAAACACTAATTGTAATTGATTGGCCAAAATTTTTAATTGATTTAATCTTTGTTCTTGACCTTCTAACTTAGTTTGTTGTTGCTTTAAATCTGCTTTAACTAAGTCTGATTCGATCTCCATTAATCTTTCGCCAGCTTTAACCTTGTCTCCTTCTTTAATCTTAATAAAAGATACTTTTCCCTCCACCGGTGCATCTAATTTAATTGTTTTTCCTTGAGGTTCTAATTTACCAGTTGCTGTTCCTGTTTCATCCACTTTTGCTAACATTGCCCAAGGTAAAGCCACTCCAACAAAAATGACTAGAAAGTAAAGGAGTCCTCTCGTCCAAACACGGGGCAAAGTATCAAGAATTTCTTTTGTTGAGTTCGCCCAATCATCAGCATGATCCGTTGTTGTTTTTGTTTGAGATTCTTCGCTTTTAGAGATAAGTTCATCTTGAGTAAAGGCTGTTTCATGAGATGGATAAGAAAGATGTCCGTTATTAGCTGCGTTAGTCATAATTGTGTTCCAAAAATTCAAAAAGTTGACAAATAAAGATTAATTTGCAATATCTAATTGTTGTTGATTCAGATAGTAATAATGACCTCGTTTTGTCATTAATTGCTCATGGGTTCCACTCTCAATTAAAACCCCTCGATCTAACACTAAAATTAAGTCTGCTTTTCTGACAGTAGAAAGGCGATGAGCAATCACTAAAGTCGTTTGATGACGTAAAATTGAGTTTAAATTTGTTTGAATAATACGCTCTGATTCTGCATCTAAATGGGAGGTAGCTTCGTCTAAAATCAACAGGCGAGGATTACCTAATAAACCACGGGCGATCGCTAATCTTTGCCGTTGTCCTCCTGATAGCATTCCTCCCCCTTCTCCGATTTGGGTTTCGTATCCCATGGGTAATTTTTCAATGAACTCATGGGCCCCTGCCAATTTAGCAGCTTCGATGATTTCTTCTAAGGTAGAATCGGGATGAGCTAAGGCAATATTTTCTCGAATTGTACCTCCAAAAAGGAACGTATCTTGGTCTACTACGCCGATTTGTTGTCTTAAAGAACTCAGGGATAAACTATTAATATCTTGCCCATCAATTAAGACTTTTCCATCAGTAGCAGGATAGAGCCCTAAAACCAGTTTAGAAATGGTGGTTTTTCCTGAACCACTACGCCCCACTAAGGCAACAGTTTGACCTGGTTTTATCTCAAAACTGAGATTTTCTAGTACGTTTAAATCGCTTTCTGGATGATAACGAAAGGTGACATTATCAAAGCGAATATTACCTTGAAGACGAGGTAAAATTTGTCGTGATTGTTGTTGTAAATCTTCTTCGGGTTCGTAGTCAAGCACATCATTGAGTCTTTCTACTGCAATGACAACTTCTTGAAATTGTTCCCATAATACAGTGAGTCTTTGAAAGGGACTAATTACATTACCAAATAGCATATTAAAAGCCACTAATTGACCAATGGTTAATTGATTTTGAATCACTAACCATGCACCATACCAGAGTAATCCTGTAGTGGCTAAAGCTTCAATTGTATTGCTAAAAATTTGTAGTCGGTTGCCAATGACTTGACCAGAAAATTGTGTCGTAATTTCTTTATGTAATAGTTCTTCCCAATGCCAACGAACACTTCTTTCTACAGCACTCGATTTAACCGTTCGCACACCGCTTAAAGCTTCAATCAGATAGCTTTGTTCTGCAACCATTTCTCCAAAAATTTCTCGAGAAATTCGCTTTAAAAAAGGCGTGGCAACTAAAGCAAGTAAAGCAAACGGAGGAACAATGGCTAAAGCAAGAAGTGCCATTTTCCAGCTATACCACCACATCAATCCTACATAGATGAAAACGGTGATTAAATCGAGAAGAATTGATAAGGCTTCCCCTGTTAAAAACTGTCGTATTTTGCGATTTTCCTGGACACGAGAGATAATATCTCCTACATAACGTGACTCAAAAAATGCTAATGGTAAACGCAAGGTATGATTAATAAAAGCAACAATTAAAGTAAGGTCAATTTTATTAGCTGTATGATCTAATAAATACTGACGTAACCCCATCATGGCTACTTTAAATAAGCCAAAAATAATTAATCCTAATCCGATAGCTAGTAACGTAACACCTGATCGCTGTACCACCACTCGATCTAAAATTAATTGGGTAAAAATAGGGGTAATCAGTCCAAAAATTTGAATAAATAAAGAGGCAATAAATATCTCAAAGATCACTAAACCATGAGGTTTAATCAATTCAAAAAATTGCCAAAATGGAGTCGTGCTTTCTTTGGTATCTTTTAAGGAAACCGTCGGTTTTAATAACAGAGTATAACCAGTCCAATATTGTTTAAATTCTTCATGACTGATGGTTTTTTGCCCAATCCCAGGATCAGCTATTATTACTTCTTTTTTGGTAATTTCATAAACAACAATGTAATGTTTTCCTTCCCAATGAGCAATGGCAGGTAATTGTTGTTCGGCTAATTTATCTAAACTCGCTTTAACCGGACGAGTGCTAAAACCGATACTTTCTGCACTATGGCAAAGTCCCCTTAAAGATGCGCCGTTTCTATCAACATTAGCCATATCCCTAAGACGATTAATACTCAATTTTTTACCCCAATAACGGGCAATCATAGCTAAACAAGCAGCCCCACAATCTGAAGCACTTTGTTGAGCATAAAAAGGATAACGTCGCCATACTTTTTGTAATAAATGGCCCACTCGCTGAGTCGGACTAGGAAAATACGCTTTATTAACCTTTTGTGCGACTTTGGGACTGGATTTTTCTGGGGGCAAATTTAGGGCAAGATCAATGGTTTTCTGCACCGAATTGGTGGGATTTAATTGATAGTTACGCTGTTGAGCTTTTTGATAAAAATGTTCTCGAATTTGAGGATATTGACGCAGTAAAGGAAATAAGATTTCAGGAGAAAGATAACAAAGTTTTGATTTTAATCCCGCTCTGATTCCATAGAATTCAAAGGTTTCATCAGGAAAAAATCGGCATTCTCCAAAGGTGTCTCCTATTTCTAAACTAGAGATTTTTTCATTAGCTTGATTGACTAATCTCGACTTACCGGCAACAACAATATAAAGCCCCGCTTCTGCATTGGTTGTTTGCCAAAATAACCCTACTTTTGGTTCAATGACTTTAATTTGTTGCTGTAAAAGAGAAAATTCTTGCTCAGATAAACGACACCCTAATGCTTGGTTGAGTTGGTTACGGGAAATAACAGGATTATGAATTTGTACCATGATTTTTATTCAGCTTGAGCTAGATTTAAAGAAAATAATTGTTTTGATTGAATGGGTTGTTTGAGAGATAAATCTTTAATAAGTAACCTATTAGAATTCGAGGAAATAGAATGATGATTGTCTGATTTCTGGGTTTTATATTTAGTGGATAATCCCATTTCTTTGAGCAGTTGATTAATGTAGCGATCGCTCACTTTGATATCAAATTCTTTGGCTAAATGACGACTTAACCATTCGGCTGTCCATCGCCTAAAGGAATAGCCATAGTCACGAGGACTATGATTAACTAATTCTTTTAATCTTTCTAAAAAAGCATTATTTACCCTTTTAGGACGACCAATTTTTCGATCATTCCAACGATGAGCTTGACCACTTTTTGCCATCATGATCCAATGTCGGGCAGTGGCTTGACAACAGCCTAATAACTGACAAATTTCTGTTTGACTTTTTCCTTCGTCAGCTAACAGCATGATCTCAATTCGTTGACGATATTTATCTTCTACGCCTTTGTTAAGGTTGTCTTGGAGAAGTTTTCTCTGAAATGAGGTTAAATAATTGATTCTTATCTCGTTTGTCTTGAAGGTCACAGAATTTTCACTCCCTATTTACACTTCAAATCAACTCTAATCAAAACTATACTCAGATCAACAAATGATACAACCGAACTTTAGGATCTTAAGTAAGAAATTTAAGTTCTAATAAATCTCAATCATTGCTTTTTGTCTTCTTAAAACTGTTTGATTTGATGCTCATTGACCGTTTTTTAAGGAAAGTGAACAAAACGGTTATGCCTCAAAATTTTCCTTAAGTTCTTAAAGTTCGATAAATGGATTAATATTTATTTCAAGAAGTTTTGGTTAAAACCTTGAGAAAAAGTTTATAATGAAAGTTGATTACTCTAATATTTCCTCATGAGTCGTTATCACACCATTCGCATTCATCATCGTCAAGTTAATCAAGAATACACGCTCCAAGTTCCTGAGGATCGCTACATTCTCCACAGTGCAGAAGATCAAGGCTATGAATTGCCTTTTTCTTGTCGTAACGGTGCCTGTACCAGTTGTGCAGTGCGTATCCTATCAGGGGAACTTGACCAACCCGAAGCAGTAGGTTTGTCTCCAGAACTTAAGGAAAAAGGGTATGCTCTGTTATGTGTTAGTTATGCTAAATCAGACTTAGAAGTAGAAACCCAAGACGAAGATGAAGTGTATGAACTACAATTTGGGCGGTATTTTGGTAAAGGGAAAGTTAAGTTAGGATTTCCTTTAGATGACGATTAGACTTTAAAAATTGATTCATAAAAATGCAGTGGGGGCTTAATAATATTAAGCCCCCAAAATCAGTCAAATGATCGAGACTATTTTCAATTGTTCAATCATAAGGAATAATAGAAATAGCACCCTTATCCTAACAATCTTCATGGAATTCCCGGATACAAAAGAATTACAAATCTTCCTAGATGTGGCCACAGAAGCAGCCATAACTGCTGGTGTTATTTTAGAGGATTTAGTCGATCAATTAGAGAAAATTGAAGAAAAAGGTCGTCCAGGTGATCTGGTTACAGAAGCAGATAAAAAAGCAGAAACAACCGTCTTAAATATCCTTAAACGTAGAGTTCCCCATCATCAAATTTTGGCCGAAGAATCCGGTAAATTAGGAGAAAATGAGAGTGATTATTTATGGGCAATTGATCCCCTAGACGGAACCACTAATTATGCTCATGGTTATCCAGCCTCAGCCGTTTCCGTGGGTTTATTATGGCAAGGAAAACCCATCGTAGGTGCTGTGTATAATCCCTTCAGTAAAGAACTATTTCGAGGAGCCAAAGGATTGGGCGCGACCCTTAACTATCGCCCTATCAAAGTATCACAAACCAATGAGTTAAACAACAGTTTATTAGTGACAGGGTTTGCTTACGATCGCAGAGAAACCAAAGATACCAACTATCCCGAATTTTGTTATTTAACCCATCTCACCCAAGGGGTGCGTAGAGGGGGTTCGGCTTCCCTTGATATGGTTAGCGTAGCTTGTGGACGGTTAGACGGTTATTGGGAACGGGGGTTGAGTCCTTGGGATATCGCAGCCGGCATCATCATTTTAGAAGAAGCAGGGGGCAAAGTCACCGCCTACGATGAAGGTCCCTTAAACATAGAATCAGGACGTTTATTAGCCACCAATGGACTTATTCATCAGAGCTTGAGTCAAGCCTTGACCGAAGCATTACCCTGGTTAAAAAGGTTTTACTCCTAGAAGAAAATGCTTGTGAACTATCCTTCTGAAACATTCATAGATAAATCTTAAAAATTAGCGACCCTCTAGAGAAAATGGTATGATCAATGGAGAATCCTTTTGAGCCGTTAAACTTTGTAACCAACCTTTAAGACACTTGAGCTTGATGGTAATCCAATAATACCCCTATCAACTTAACTAAAAACCCACTGCTTAAAGTTTGAAAAAAACAGATCATATCCTCAAGAAAAACGATTAAGTTGCACTCTTATCTTTCAGAAAAAACCTCTGAAAATAAGGTATTGAATCTTAAAAATAATTGGTTAATTTTATGTTTTTTACCATAGAGCAAGGCCTTTTTAAATATGATATAACTGATCACTATGCTATTTTGGGAGTTCCCATTAACGCTGATAGTCGCCAAATTCGCAAACGATACTTAAAAATCGCTTATCTTCTCCATCCTGATACATTTAATGGAAAAACAGAGCAAGAAAAACAATTAGCCACAAAAATTTTATCAAAATTAGTTAATCCAGCCTACGAAACATTATCAAAAGATCGTTCTCGTAGTGAATATAAATTAGTTTTGTCCCAAATGGGACACAATTTAGCCGATGAACTAAGTAGTATTACCATTGCCACTGATCAAGCTCAAAAACTGCTACAAACCAGCAAAGATCGAGAATTAACTTATCATCGACTTTTAACCCCTTTAGTGAATGAACAATATGATAAGTTAGACAATGTTTTTAATATTACTGCTCAAATTAGTGAATTAAATTTAATTTATTTAATGCTGTCTCAAGGAGAACAAGTTAAACAAAAAGCCAAACCCAAAGCCAAACCCAAACCCGAACCCAAACCCGAACCCAAAGCAACAAGTTCGACAGAACAGCCATCAAAACAAAAAGAGAAAAAATCAGCCGTTGAGACTTCCTTAAAACGCGCTCAAGAATATATTGAACGAAATAACCTGTCTCAAGCAATTATTGAATTGCGAGAAACGTTAAAAGAAGAGCCAAATAATAGCAGTTGCCACGGTTTATTAGGATTAGCTTATCTCAAAGAAAAGCAATTAACGATGGCTAAAATTCATATTAATAAAGCCAGAAAAGTCAATCCGCAAGATCCCATTGTCATTCAAGCTAAACAAGCATTAGACAAAGTGGTTCCCGATTCAGATCGGTCAAAATCGTCAGAAAAGCAACAAGGAGGCGGTTTCTTCGGTTTATTTGGCAAGAAAAAGTAAAAAAGTGAACAAAATTATAGATAATAAATGAGGGATAATTGAGTAGGAATTCTATGATTCATCAACCACCTGCTGGCGCAAGAGACTTACTGCCTTTAGAAGTCGTACAAAAAGCTTGGATTAATGACACCCTTCAACAAGTCTTTGGACAATGGGGTTATCAGCGGATTGTTACGTCTACCATAGAAAGACTCGATACCCTCAAAGCAGGAGGGGCGATCGAAGATGACACCGTGATTCAACTTTATAATAACAGGAGTGGACAGTTAGGGCTGCGGCCTGAACTAACGGCATCGGTTGCCCGAGCCGCAGTGACAAGGATGGCAGAAACCAGTTATCCTCAACGACTCTGTTATCGGGCTAATGTCTTTCGCAACCCTCCCAGTGGTCATCATGGCCGACAATTAGAGTTTTATCAAGCTGGCGTAGAATTGTTATTTTCTGGGGGAACTTTAGCCGATGCCGAAATTCTCTTATTAGTGGCTGATTGTCTGCAAAAATTACAGATTCCTAACTGGTATCTTATTTTAGGAGATGCCGGGTTAACGCGATCGCTGTTATCACCCTTTCCTGAAGATTTACGCCAAGAAGTGCGGCATTGTTTAGCCACTTTAGACTACGTTAAATTAGAAAACCTTGCCTATCCGAATAAAGACTTAAAACATCGAGCAATTTTACTCTTTAACTTACGAGGAAAGCCTGAAGATGTTTTATCAAAAGTGCTTGATTTAACCTTAGACGAAACAGGTCAACATTGTCTCAATAATTTAAAGTCCTTAATCGAATTAATTAATAACAGTGCTTCTTACAGCTTACCTTTAACCTTAGATTTAAGTTTAATTCAAACCTTTGATTATTACACAGGCATTATTTTTAAAGCCATTGGACAAACCAATAATCAACTACAAAATTTAGGACAGGGAGGACGTTACGATCAACTATTAGGGGTTTATCATCCTCAAAAAAAATCGGCTCCTGGCATTGGTTTTTCTCTTAATGTAGGGGCTTTACATCGTTGTTTATTATCAACGGACGTTTTACCCAAAACCTCTCCTCTTATTGATTA
Organism: Cyanothece sp. BG0011; assembly: GCF_003013815.1. Classification (GTDB taxonomy): domain Bacteria; phylum Cyanobacteriota; class Cyanobacteriia; order Cyanobacteriales; family Microcystaceae; genus Crocosphaera. The sequence goes on from NZ_PRLH01000194.1 coordinate 8,067, forward strand.
TTTAGTGGTGGCAAAATCTAGCAGCGATCACATAGAAGCCTTAAAGTATGCGAAGGAATTAAGAGAGCAAAATAACTCTCTGAGAGTTAGGCTTGATTTAGGAGGAAGAAACCCAGAAGAAATAAAAGAGTATGCTCAACAAGATGGGATTAAAAAGATTGTGTGGATAGAAAAAGGCCAAGAACCCATTATTAATATGATTTCTGAAAAACTTTGATAGAATTACTAGAAATCAGTAGAGACGTTTCATCAAACGTCTCTATAAACTCTGATCGGCTCTGCAAATTGATGATACCAATTCTCAAAAGTGACTAAAGACTTAAGTCAAGCTTCAACAACGTCATTAACCACCTCTTTTAAGACATTGCTAGAAGGGGAAAATTGTTCTAGGGTTAATTGTTCAGGATAGGTAGAAAACTCTGGTAATATTTCTTGAATAAACGCTTCTGCTGCTTTAGAACGATAACGATTAGGATTAATAATCACTGATAAGGTTCTTCTTACCTTAACTTCCTCCAGGGTAGCCACATAAATTTCTCCCATTTTCACCTCTTTTTCAATGGCATTAATAGACACAAAAGCAGCCCCTAACCCTGCTTGGACTGCATTTTTAATGGCTTCAATCGAATTTAATTCCATTTCGATCGCTAACCGTTTGGTATCAATACCACAGCGAGTTAAAACCTTATCAATGACCTTGCGAATAGTTGATTGAGCATCCAGACTAATAAAATTAAGACGATAGAGATCGTCTTTTTGAACTTTTTCAACTTTGGCCAAAGGATGATCTACCGGTAAAATTAAGGCCAGTTCATCTTCAGCATAGGGAATAATTTTCAAGGTATCTTGTAATTCTCCTGGAACTTCACCCCCAATAATAGCCAGATCAACCTGTCCATTGGCTACACCCCAAGAGGTTCGTCGAGTCGAATGAACCTGTAATTGTACCGCCACATCCGGGTATCTCTGGCGAAATAAACCAATCATACGGGGTAATAGATAGGTTCCGGTGGTTTGAGACGCACCGACAATTAACGTTCCTCCCTGAAGATTTTGTAAATCTTCGATCGCCCGACAGGTTTCTTGACACAGGGTAATAATTTTTTCCCCATAGGATAATAACAAGTGACCGGCTTCGGTTAACTGCGCTTTACGTCCACCGCGATCAAATAAGGGGACATTTAACTGTTTTTCTAAATTCTGCACTTGCAGACTCACCGCAGGTTGAGACACATACAAGGTATCCGCTGCTCGTTTAAAACTCCCCTCCGCAGCGATCGCTTTGAGGATACGCAATTGATCTAAAGTGAAAGGAATGTCCGACATAGGTTTATCAAAAAAGGGATTTTATCAGTTACCGGTTACCAGTTATCAGTTGTCAGTTACCCGTGATCAGTTATCAGTTACCGTTTCAATCAATTGATTGGTCACTATTGACTGTTCACTGTTGACTGCTTGAGAGTAACTCTTACTGATGATGACAGTAGCACAACACGGGGATCAATTTACTTTACGATAGTTAACAGTAGGACAATTGATCATGATATTGAGAGGACACATTAATAACATGGGACTACCCACCTGGTTAACCCCGAGTCATGGGATTATGTTAGCACTATTGTTAGGATTTGCCGTTGCTCATAGTGGACTGGCGGCTTTAAGACCTTGGGGAGAGGAAAAAATAGGGGCGAGACTGTATCGAGTTTTGTTTGCTTTGGTGAGTATTCCCTTGGCGACTATTTTGATTGTTTATTTTTTTAATCATCGTTACGATGGCCTGATGTTATGGCAAGTTCAGGGAGTGCCAGGGGTTAAAGCGACGGTTTGGGGGTTGTCTGTGGTTTCTTTCTTGTTTCTTTATCCTGCAACCTTTAATCTTTTAGAAATTGCTGCGATCGCTAAACCTGAAGTCCATCTTTATGAAACCGGTATTTTAAGAATTTGTCGTCATCCCCAAATGGTGGGACAGGTGATCTGGTGTATTGCCCATACGTTATGGCTGGGTACGACCTTCACTTTGGTGACTTCTCTGGGTTTAGTGGCTCATCATCTGTTTGCGGTTTGGCATGGGGACTATCGCCTCAAAAAACGCTATGGAGACGCTTTTCTTAAGGTAAAGGAGCGAACTTCTATTATTCCTTTTTTAGCCATCTTAGAAGGTCGTCAAACCTTGAAAGGGGAGGAATTTTTACGTCCTGCCTATGTGGGAGTGTTGGGGTTTGTGGCTTTACTGTGGTGGGGCCATCCCTGGTTGATGCAAGTCACCGCTAAAGTGCCTTGGTAATTTAACATTTTTGGGACAAGGTAGATAAGCTGGGTTTGACCCTTCCTAGTCTACCTTTTCTACTACTTAACCTATGGTTTTTTATTAATGGTTTGGGGTGCAATAACCAGTTCCATACAACTAGAATACTCAACATAAAATGAATGAAAATACAACAAAATTACTCTCGTTTGATTCAGCAAAGACTAAAACTTTCAAAGGTGGATATTACTGACATTTGTGAACAATGGAATATTAAAAAACTGTCTTTGTTTGGTTCAATTTTACGAGATGATTTTAATGAAAACAGTGACATTGATCTTTTAATTCAATTTAACCCTGATGCTAGACAAGGATTACTAACGTTAGCAAGATTAAAACATCATCTAGAAGACATGACTCAAAGATCAGTGGATGTTGTTGTACAAGAATCAATAGAAAATAGTGAAAATTGGATTCGTAAACAGGAAATTTTCAAGACAGCGCAAATTATTTATTATTAAAAGAATTCCAAAATAGTAGGGTGGGAAAATCAAATACTGATCTCACATACTAATAATTTAGATAACTTGATCAACCTAATAAAACTGATTTGTTATGTTTAGTTTTCAAACAATTTTCAATTGCTTTTTAGTTGAGGAGTTTCCCGAAAATTAAGGTAAGGTGGGCATTGCCCACCCTACAATGTTTTAATCTTCTTTATAAGCGTCCATTCCTTCACAAGAACAAACTAGGTTTCTGTCCCCATAAGCATTATCAATGCGTCCCACGGTTGGCCAGAACTTATATTCTTTAGTCCAAGGGGCCGGATAGGCTGCTTTTTCACGGGAGTAGGGACGTTCCCAGTCTCCACAAATCACCGTTTGTGCCGTGTGGGGGGCATTTTTCAGGGGGTTATTGTTCGGATCAATTGTACCATTGGCGATGGCATCAGCTTCATGATAGATCGTAATCATCGCATCACAAAAACGGTCTAACTCGTCCAAGTCTTCGCTTTCGGTGGGTTCTACCATCATTGTACCAATCACCGGCCAAGACACCGTAGGCGCATGAAAACCGAAGTCCATCAACCGTTTAGCAATGTCATCCACTTCTACCCCGGCTTGCTTTTTCAAGGGACGTAAATCAATGATACATTCGTGGGCAACACAACCGGATGCACCTTTGAACAAGATAGGATAATAGTCAGCTAACCGAGAAGCCATATAGTTGGCGTTGAGGATAGCCACTTTTGTCGCCTCAGTTAGCCCTTTTTCCCCCATCATAGCGATGTACATCCAAGAAATGACCAGAATACTGGCACTACCCCAAGGGGCGGCGGAAATGGCTCCGATGGATGTCTCTGCTTTACCATTACTATCGGGGTTAATGTATTTTTCGACTTGGGTACTGGGTAAAAATGGGATCAAATGTTCTTTAACCCCAATGGGTCCCATTCCTGGACCGCCGCCACCATGAGGAATACAGAAGGTTTTATGCAGGTTAAGGTGACACACATCGGCCCCGAAGTCAGCCGGGCGACAGATACCGACTTGGGCGTTCATATTAGCCCCATCCATATACACTTGTCCACCGTGACGATGAACGATGTCACAAATGTCTATGATTCCTTCTTCAAATACGCCGTGAGTAGAAGGATAAGTTACCATTAACGCCCCTAAGTTTTCGGCGTGTTTTTCAGCTTTTTTCCCTAAATCTGCAATATCAATATTACCATCTTTATCACATTTAACCGCTACCACTTTCATGCCTGACATGACTGCACTAGCGGGGTTTGTGCCGTGGGCTGATTCAGGAATTAAGCAAATATTTCGGTTAGTTTCGCCGCGACTTTCATGGTATTGACGAATCACTTGTAAGCCAGCATATTCTCCCTGAGATCCAGCATTGGGTTGTAAAGAAATTCCATCAAATCCTGTTATCTCTCCTAACCATTCTTCTAACTGTTGGAACAGGATTTGATAACCTTCCGTTTGAGATAAGGGGGCAAAGGGATGGAGTTTTCCAAACTCCGGCCAAGTGACGGGCATCATCTCGGCTGCTGCGTTCAATTTCATCGTACATGATCCCAAAGGAATCATGGAAGTATTCAACGCTAAATCTTTGCTTTCTAACTGATGTAAATAACGCAGTAATTCACTTTCAGAATGATGCTGATTAAAAACCGGATCAGTTAAATAGTCTGAGGTACGTTTGAAGAAGATAGGAAACTCATAATTAACTTGTTCTGCTATTTCTTCAACGGTAAAAGGTAGGTTGTCTTTTGCTGCAAAAATCTGCCACAATTCAATCACGTCATGAATGGTAGACGTTTCATCTAAGCTGATACATAAGACTCCTTCTTCGTATAACCGTAGATTAATTTTACGTTCGGCTGCTGCTTTTATCACCGCTTTGGCACTAGCATCACCGACCCCAATTTTAACGGTATCAAAGAAGGGTTCATCATTAATAGTGTAACTTAACTTTTGTAATCCTTTGGCTAAGATTACTGTTAATTGGTGTATTCTTTGAGCAATATTTTTAATGCCTTCAGGTCCATGATACACCCCATACATTCCGGCGATAACTGCTAGTAATACTTGTGCAGTACAGATATTACTGGTGGCTTTTTCTCTGCGAATATGTTGTTCTCTGGTTTGTAATGCTAATCTTAAGGCCGGGTTTCCTTGTGCATCCTTAGAAACTCCCACAATACGCCCTGGAATCTGCCGTTTATAGGCTTCTCTCGTGGCGAAATAGGCTGCATGAGGTCCACCATACCCCAAGGGTACACCAAAGCGTTGGGTGCTACCTACGGCGATGTCTGCGCCAAATTCTCCGGGGGGTGTTAACAGTGCTAAACTCAAAGGGTCCGCCGCAACGGTAACTAATGCACCCTTGTCATGTGCGCTTTCAATAAAGGTGCGATAGTCGTAGATAGTGCCATCAGTGGCAGGATATTGTAATAATGCGCCGAAAATCTCTTTATCAAACTCAAAGAAGCGATGATCGGCAATAATTAATTCAATTCCTAACGGATACGCCCTGGTTTTAATGACTTCGATAGTTTGAGGGTGACAATGGCAGTCAACAAAGAAAGCATTAGCCTTCTTATTCTTACATAAACCATAACTCATACTCATGGCTTCGGCGGCTGCTGTCCCTTCATCCAGTAAGGAAGCGTTAGCAATTTCAAGTCCTGTTAACTCTACTATCATAGTTTGATAGTTTAAGAGGGCTTCTAGTCTCCCTTGAGCAATTTCCGCTTGATATGGCGTATAGGCAGTGTACCATCCAGGGTTTTCTAAGATGTTGCGTTGAATGACTGGGGGGGTAATACAGTCATGATAACCCATGCCGATATAAGAGCGAAATATCTGATTTTTAGAGGCAATGGACTTTAATTGAGCTAATGCACCATATTCGCTTTGTGCTTCGGGTAAATTTAAAGGTTTACTTAGGCGAATGGCTTTAGGTACTGTCGCATCTATGAGTTGATCGAGGGTAGAAAAGCCTAGCACCTTCAGCATTTTATCAATTTCTTGGCTATTAGGGCCAATATGGCGATCGCTAAAGCTATCAGTCGGGGCAAGTATATTATCTAGATTAGAGGTTATATTATTGTTGGTTTGAGTGTGATTGGCTGTAATATCCAAGTTTGGCATATCAATGATAAGGGTTTTGTTAATTTAGGGTGTCACAAATGAGCGTCTTGGGTACTTATTGTAATCTTTTGTAACAATCATTGGCAATATTTATTCAATGTTGTCATTAAGATTTATTTTTTGTCTATAACAAATGGAAGGTGGGCAAGATAAAAATATCAATAAAACTATTAATATTAATGCTTTTTTGAACACCTTACAAATACCATAAAGCGTAGGGTGGGCAATGATTGATTAATTAAATTAAACCTTAACATAAAGTTTATTTCCCACCTGATTATATTTCTATATTTTTCGCTTTTAAATTAATAGTAAAGATTACTTTTTTAACCAGTCAGTCATATCGATTAATTCTTCATTTTCATAATCTTGAGGTTGACCTATCGGATCTTTTATTCATTCTATATGGTTCGAGTTTTTCTCCTATTTCGTCTGGTATTTCAATATCAAAATGTTCTTCCAGTGCCATGATAATTTCAATATAATGTAACTCATTTACCTCAACACCTAAATCATGATATAGATTACTTTCTAAGCTAATTTCATCTACATCAACTTCTAGCTGTTTACTAATGATATTCTTAACTTCTAAAAACAGATCATATATGATTTTTTGTTTATTTTCTTCTCTAAAATTTCTTTTTAAAACCTTGAATTCTTCTTGTGAAGTTTTATTTTCTAATCTCTTCGCTTCTTCTGCTAACCTTATAGCCTCTTGTCTTTTTCTAAACTCAGATAGCAATTTTCTTTCGTCAGATATTGCTTTTTCATATTGACTTGTTTGTTCTGATATTTTAGTTTCTTCTTCTTTTCTAGTTTGTATTTCTGACTCTAATTTTTTAGCTTTTACTTCTAATTGTTTAATGTCTTCTTCTTGTTCTCTTTGTGCTTGTTTCGCTAACCTTGTAGCTTCCTTTTCTTTTATCTTAGCAATATGTTCTTGTAATGTTTCAATTCGACAATTAATAACATCACGAATAATATAAAATTCAACTTTATGACCACTTTCAGTATAAATTTTAGAGGCTATTTTATAAACAAGATCATCACATTGATTAACAAGCATATTTAACCCTGTTTCATTATTAGGTATATTTTTATCTAAATAAGATGTAATAACTTTTTTGATAATGTTTAAAGTGTATGCTTGATCGTCAATCATTTTTCTGGATACTCCTGAGTCAGTCTAGTTATAATATTCCCAACCTTGATAATTAAGTAATCATCCATGATGGATATTGTTTAAACCAAGAGTAAGCAATATATAACAACTGTGGGCATAATAATATTATGCCCCTACGAATACATCTTTGTAGGGGTTTAACACTGTTAAACCCAGAAAGCTGATTGTTATATAATAAATGTAGAGTTATAACTTATCTAATTTAATTATGAATACTGTTTTATTATCTAATCCCCATGCTGGTGAAATTTTGAAATATGAATTTCTAGATGAATTAAATATGAGTCATGATGAGTTAGTAAAAGTAATTCATGTTTCTGATTTAATCATCAATAAAATTATTAATGGTGAAACTCCTATAACTGCTGATATTGACTTACGGTTATGTCGCTATTTTCAATTATCTGAAGGTTACTTTTTAAGATTACAGAATGATGATCAAATGATGGAAGCAAAACTAACACTAGGAGAAAGTTTAAAGAGAATTATGCCCTTAGCTGAATCATAAAATTATTGTTTACTTTTGATTTTCGCTTAGCGGTATATCTTTCTCAAGCGGTTGCCAAAAATTAAGATAGGGGTCAACAATTGTTAACCCCTAAAAAATAGTTATAATTAAATGTAATTAAACAGGAACAGTTAATAATTGATCCACTTGCTTCGCAGTTTCAAAGAAACAACGAACATTATCTTCAGGAGTTCCCACTAAAACACCGTGACCTAAGTTTAAAATATGGCCACCTCTTCCTGCTTTGCGTACTGTATCGAGAATACGTGCTTTGATGAAGTCTTGGGACCCAAATAACACCCCAGGATCAATATTACCCTGTACCTTCATGTCTCTACCTAAACGCTGTCTCCCTTCGGCCATATCCACGGTCCAGTCAAGACTGACAATATCGACACCAGACTGTCCCATTCTTTCTAAGACACCAGCACTACCACTAATATAAAGAATTAAGGGAGTCTCGGGATGGGTTTCTTTAACCTGACGCACCACCTGTTGTTGATAAGGTAACGCGAAGGTTTCATAATCTTGGGGACTCAGTTGACCGGCCCAGGAGTCGAATAGTTGTACTACTTGTGCGCCACAGTCAATCTGATATCTAACATAAACTGCGATCGCATCGGCTATTTTGCTCAAGAAACTATGGAGGATCTCAGGTTGAGAAAAGGCCATATTCTTAATAATGGCGTAATTCTTAGAGCTTTTCCCTTCAATAGCATAAGCTGCCAAGGTCCAGGGTGATCCCACAAATCCTAACACAGTGGATTGATTACCCACTTCTTGCCGTAAACTTTGTAAGATAGTTTTGATGAAAGGTAAGGACTCCTCTGGATCTAAAGGACGTAAGTTATCCACTTGTTCTTTTGTGCGAATCGGTGGATCAATAACGGGCCCTTTGCTTTCGACAATATCGAAAGGTATACCCATCCCAGGCAATGGGGTTAAAATATCAGAGAACATAATGACCCCATCCGGTTGAAACGCTCGCCAAGGTTGCAGAGAAATTTCGATAGCGAGGTCAGGATTTTCGGATCTTTCACGAAAACTGGGGTATTTGTCCCGTAAATCCCGATATACTTTCATGTAACGTCCAGCTTGTCGCATCATCCAAACTGGTGGACGATCTAAGATTTCTCCCCGTGCAGCACGAAGAAGATAGGGTGTATCGTTAGCTCCTGTCATTATGGCTTCCCCAGTAATAAGCGTGCATTGTTCAGCCTATCATTAGGGGTGGCCGGTGTTATAGCTTTTGTAACGAATGTTTATTATTGGCCGTAGGGGTTTAATCCCATTAAACCCTTATTACAATTAAGTAAAATTAATTATTAACTATTAATTAATTTTAGGGTCTTCAGTCCCACTGATTCTATATTATCTAATTCATTAAGATAATATCGTTTAACCCTATCTGAGTTTAATATTTCTTGATAACGGGAGGTGTTAGCGGTTTCTACCTGACGGTTAGGATCAATGACAACCCCTTGCCAATTATTGGTTAATTTAGTTTGATGGAGATACAAGAATATTTCACTAAAAAACCGTGAATAAAATGACTCGTCTTTTTGAAATTGTACCTCGACAAAATAGATGAGTTTATCTTCAGTGTCAGGAAGAAATACCCCATCAATACGAAAGGCTAATTGTTTGATTTCGACAGAAGAAAATTCAGAGTTATTGACGGTATTTTCAGGGAGGTTGAGTAAGTCAAAAAAGCAACGGGGAAAGGTTTGAAAGAGTTGGTAAAAGATGCTGTCAGTTTTCACAAAATATTTAGAGACTGTTTATAAACAAAATATTAAGACGGTAGGGTGGGCAAATTAGAGATTTATGTAAACTACTTATAAAGCAGAAAATTTTGCCCACCTGACAACTATTAAACCGCTACGATATGGTTAACTATTTTCACACAATATTTAGGTTAAATTATAAGAGGGTAAGGTGGGCAAATTAAAGATTCATCTGGACTACTTACAAAGTAAAAAATTTTGCCCACCCTACAAAACTTAGATTCTACAATGTTTCTAACTTGTTCAATATCTAAATTTAATGCTTAATTCACTTGTTCTACAGTTAAACCTCATGCAAAAAACAGTTGTTTTGATTCGAGAATTCTCCATCTATAGCCCCTTTATCTGAAAATTGCTACAGTTTACTTTTGTAATATTTTAACCCCTAAACTGATTAAATAAACCGTCCCAGAAACTAAAATAATAGTCGCTCCAGATGTTACGTTAAAGAAATAAGATATCATTAATCCTACCGTTGTAAAAAACATCCCTAAGACGATAGATACTATCATAATATACTTAATATCTTTGAGAAATTGACCTGCGATCGCAGCCGTAATCGTCAACAAGGCAATCACTAAAATCAACCCGACAACCTGCATTACCATGACCACCGTTAAGGCGATCGCACCCACTAATAATAAATATAAACTATCCACCGGAACATTGCGAGTTATGGCAAAGGTGGGATCAAAAGAAATGGCTAAAAATTCTTTATAAAATAAACTAACAATCACAACAATAATGATATCTAATACCAACATTATCATTAAATTTTCCTGTGAAACCGTTAAAATACTCCCAAATAAATAACTCATTAAATCTGCTTTATACCCTGGGGTTATATCAATTAAAATAATACCAATGGCCATCCCCACTGCCCACATTACTCCGATTAAACTATCGGCCCGTTGTGCAGTTTTTCTCACTACTAAACCCATACCCAATGCAGATAATAAAGCAAAAAAGATCGCCCCAAAAATAGGATTAATTTGTAAATAATATCCTAAACCAATTCCACCATAAGCGGCGTGAGCAATTCCCCCACTAATAAAAACAATGCGATTAATAACCACAAAAGTGCCAATAATTCCGCAAGCAATACTCACTAATACTCCGGCAAAAAGAGCATTTCTCATGAAATCAAATTGTAATGATTCCCAAAGTGTTTCTAACATTAATAATAGTTAAGAATTTAGAATTTAGAATTTAGAATTTAGAATTTAGAATGAATAACTAGCTTCACTCAATATCCATTATTCATGATAATGTAACGGACAATCATGACTAGAAAGTACCCGATGGGGAACCCCATGAGCGATCAAATCGACAGGACATTGATAAGTTTGTTCTATTGTTTCCGTACTGAGAGGGGGATTACCATGAAAAAAGAGACGATGGTTAAGACAGCCTACGGTTTTAACATAAGCTGAAATTGCCCCAATATCATGAGAAATCATAATAATGGTAATCAACTGATTTAATTCTTTCAATAACTCGTAAATGCTGGTTTGTCGTTGGGGATCGACACTGGCCGTCGGTTCGTCTAATAATAGTATACGGGGTTCTGATGCCAAGGCTCGCGCAATATAAACCCGTTGACGTTGGCCACCGGATAATTCAGCAATGGGGAGATCCCGTAATTCTAGCATTCCTACCTGTTCTAAGGTACGATTGACGATCATGTCATCTTTAGAGTTATAACGCTGCAATAACCGTCTTTTTCCTAATCTTCCCATCCGTACCACCTCAGCCACACTGATAGGAAACTCTCGATCTAATTCTACCAATTGAGGAACATAACCGATATAACGTCTTCCTTTACTAACAGTATGACCTACAATTTTTACTGTTCCTTGATAGGGTTTGATGAGTCCTAACAAGACTTTAAATAAGGTTGTTTTCCCTCCCCCATTCGGACCGATTAATCCGACAAAATCCCCTTCGCAAATTGTCAAGTTAATGTCTTCTAAAATGGGATTTTTATTATATTTTGCCCACACATGACTCAGGTTAATGACTTCAGTTTTCATAAATTTATACAATTAATTATTGTCTTCTTTTAAAGCTTTTGCAAAGGTTTGAGAAACTTCTAGTAAATTGTTACCCCAATCTTCGGCCACTGGACTAATTAATAACACTTCTCCGTTAATTTCTGTCGCAATGGTTTTGGCTGCTTGACTACTCAATTCAGGTTGAGCAAAGATAACTTTGATGTTTTCTTCCTTTGCTTCTTTGATTAAATTCCCTAATTCCGCTGCACTGGGTTCTTGTCCCCCCACTTCAACCG